>JAFAHH010000418.1 GCA_019237355.1 Acetobacteraceae bacterium
GCTGGATGATTCAATTTGTAAGGTGGCGCCAGAACAACCGATACAATCCGCCAGAGCTGGGTCCAATCAGCTACCACGATTACCACCGAGCGGGCTACGGCCGCGCTTTGCGAACCTTCCACCTGGCCTTGCGGGACCGGCTTGAGGATAAGATCCCCGCAATGACCGGCCCTGTCCTGATCGTGCGAGGGCAGCACGACCCGATTTGCCAGGAGGCTTGGGCCGAGGAATTGGCCGGGCTCGCGCCCGATGGCCAATTAGCCATGATCCCTGGGGTTGCGCACACCTTGTGCTACACTGCGCCGGAGCAACTCGCGACGGTAACCGTTCAGTTTCTACGTGAGGGTCTCCCAGCCGTTTGATTGCTTGCTCGCTTGCTCATACTGCCTGTAATGCCAGTACTTTCATGCGAAGCTGAAGCGCGCCACCGCTCCCAGCCAGCCTGCCGCACCTCACAGGCAGGACAGGGGACGCATCCATAACGCAAGTCCTATCGGCGGCTCTACGGTCGTCAAGATAGCAGCATGGGTGCGCCCGATGATAAGCGACACGAGCGATGCCGCCGGGGTGGAAACCGCTCTAGCCATCCACCGGCTGCGCCGACCCGCGAGGGATGAAACGGCTGGCAACGATGCTATCGGGCGTCTCCTGACCGCGGGCGTAACCGACAGTTTCTTTCTCATCCAAAGTGTCTTGTCATTAGGCCTTGACAACTGGAGGCAGACTGTGTTCTTCTTCTGTTCATGCCCTTCGCCACCCCTCAACCCGCAACAAGCCTGTGCACCGCCTGGGCCTGACCCTCGCCGGGCTGCGCGAGGCGCTGGCGGCGCGCATGGCCAAGGACCGGACGAATGTGCCGCTGCTTTTCTTGGCCTGGACTCGGCTGCGCCGCCTGGCGGTGCGGTTTGAGGCGTTGGTGGCCGATTTCCGTGCCGGCCGGCTTTGGGCGGCGCGATCCGTTTGCGGCACGGCTGAGAATTTGCGGCAACCGCCCAACCTGCCGGGCTTGCCTCCGCCGTTCCGGGCGCCGCGCAATTCCGGCTGGCTGCTTCGGCTGGCGCCGGAGTCGGCGGCCTTTGCTGGGCAGGTGAAGCACCTGCTCGCTGATCCGGAGATGAAGGCGCTGCTGGCCGGGTCGGCTCAGGCGGGCCGCATGCTGCGCCCATTATGCGGGATGCTCGGGATTGAGGCTGGGCTGGAGCCTTCGCCCCGGCGCGGGGCGGGTGCCTCGCCTGCCGAGGGGGTCGGCCTCGGCGATGCGGCAGCAGCGGCCCCGGTGGCTCCGGATGCGCTGCCCGGATCAGGCTCGGAACCTAGGACCGATTGCCCGCCGCGGGCGATTGCACCGGCTTCGCCGGCCGCTATTCCACCGGCTTCGTCACCCGCTATTCCACCGGCTTCGTCACCCGCTATTCCACCGGCTCCGCCGGGGGGGTCAGGCTTTGCTTCTTCCGTTGGGGCAGGCGCGGGACCTTGGCCCGCCGAACTGGGGCTGCTCGTCCGGACCTCCGAGAACGCCGGGGGTGACCCGCCACCGGCTGTGTCCTGGCGCCGAGCTGAACCGGGCTGAGCGGCCTGCCCCTCGGCGCGCCGACAATGTTACGACATCCAAACGTTGGTGCCGGCCCGCGAGGGATCGAACAGGTGGCAGTCATGCTATGCCGTCGGCGTCTCTTGGCGCAGGCGTGACCCAAAGTATGTTTCCCTATTAGTGGTCCACCGGCTGCGCCGACCCGTGATGGGAGGGAAACGGGTTGCAACGATGCTATCCGATGAGGTCGACCGGCGCAGACGTGCCCGAAGTGTGTTTCCCTTTAGTCTTGTTTTGCGCAGAGATTCAGGCGATTTGGATCGCCTTCGGTGATTGCACCTGATCGCGATCAGCTCTAATGGGGGCGGGAGTCACTCGTAAGGAGTAGAACCGAGGTCCCGCAGTCATGATCGGGGCTGCAAGTCAAAGCGGCCGCTATGACTGCAAAACCGGGCCTGCCAGACCCGCGGCTGACGCGATTACTTGAACCTGCTCAGGGTACGGCGGGTTCTGCCCCCAGTCTTGCTCCTGGGTCGAGGCTCAGGCTCGCTTAAGCCACTGCCCATGGGTGCCTTGATGCGGCGCCGACCGCCCGTCGTGGCCGCTTTTGTTTGGCAAAGCAGACAGAGATGAGTGCGGCAGGGGCCTTGATTTTGCTCGGGCGCGGCCCCGTAGGTCGGCACCACAAGCCGGCTGATCATTTCGGCGCGGGAAGCTCAGCCGTCGCGATCCTCGGCGGCGGCTGCGCTGGCAAGCCGCAGCTTCAGCGGCTGCAGCAGGATCGCCTGATCCGCCTCGGGCTCCGTGTAGCGCGACAAAATGATGGTTTGCCCATCGGTCGTCGGCAGATGCACATCAACCATCTGGAGTTGGTGTTGACCGTCACCCGCGTATCGCGCGCAGTGCTGTGCAGATTGCTGTGCCCGAGCAGCGCCTGAATGATGCGAATATCGGTGCCATTCTCCAGCAGGTGGGTGGCAACGCTGTGTCGCAGGGTGTGCACCGTGA
>JAFAHH010000449.1 GCA_019237355.1 Acetobacteraceae bacterium
TGAATGTCTTGCAGCTCAATTTCGCGCTGGACGGCTTAGGGAGGAGCTGATTCCCAGCGCAGGCTGACCCCTGGCAGCCTATATTTCGGTCCAAGCTCGGCTGGGTTATGGTTTCCAGATCACCGTCAACGATGACGACGGATTGGACCCCCTTGCGAAGGTGGGGAACGTGATCGATCAGAGCATCAATGGTGAGGACCGGCGTCCCTCTCCGGACGCCTTGCTGCAGGCAATAACGGGCCGCGGCCGGTTGAAGATCTTCCTCGGCGCCGCCCCAGGGGTTGGGAAGACCTACGAGATGCTGACTACCGCCCAAGCCCGGCGGCGGGAAGGCCTCGATGTGGTCATCGGAGTCGTCGAAACCCACGGACGCCGGGAGACCGAAGCGCTTCTGGAGGGATTGGAGATCATTCCCCGCCGCCGGGTGGAATACAAGGGAATGCTGATCGAGGAAATGGACCTTGAAGCCATCCTCAAGCGCCGCCCGCAACTGGTGCTGGTGGATGAGCTCGCTCACACCAACGCACCGGAAAGCCGCCATCCAAAACGCTACCTGGATGTGGAGGAAATCCTCGCTGCCGGCATCGACGTCTTCACCACCCTCAACATTCAGCATGTCGAGAGCCTGAATGATGTCGTGGCCAAGATTACGCGCATCCGCGTGCGCGAGACCGTGCCAGACTCGATCATTGATCGTGCGGACGAGATCGAGGTGATCGATCTGACGCCGGATGATCTGATCCAGCGGCTCAAGGAAGGGAAGGTTTACATACCGCATCAGGCCGAACGGGCGGTTCAGCACTATTTCTCGCCGGGTAACCTCACCGCTTTGCGAGAACTGGCCCTACGCCGAACCGCCCAGCGGGTCGACGAGCAAATGGTCACCTATATGCGCAGCCACGCTATTCCTGGGCCATGGGCGACCGGCGATCGCGTGTTGGTGTGCATCAACGAGTATGCCAGCGCCAAATCTCTCATCCGCCAGGCCAGGCGCATGGCGGATAAGATGCGCGCACCCTGGGCGGTTATCAACGTAGAGACCTCGCATGCTGCACGGTCGTCCGAGGAGGAGCGGGACCGGATCGCGGACGCCCTCCGCTTGGCCCAACGCCTGGGAGCCGAGGTGATCACCATTCCGGGACAGGATGTGGTCACTACGGTTCTTGAATATGCGCGCTCGAATAACTTCACTCACATCGTTATCGCCAAATCCAGGCGGCCGGCCTGGCTGGAATTCATCTTCGGCTCTTTCGCCCAGAAGCTCATTCGCGAGGCCAGAGATCTGAACGTTCACATAATCGCCGGCCAGCCGGAGCTTCAGAAGCAAAGAGGCGCAACAGGCTCTGCGGGCCGCGACCGCCCTGGAATTGAGGCGTATGCGGCAAGCCTGTTTTTCGTGGCTGCGGCCCTCGGAATCAGCTTGGTTTTGCGGCAGTTCCTTGCGGTTCTAAATATAGCTTTGGTGTTCCTCACCGCAATCCTCGGTGTCGCGATCCGATATGGCTTATTTCCAGCGCTATTCGCTTGCCTTGCGAGCGTGCTGGCTTACAACTTCTTTTTCTTGCCGCCACTATATACCTTCACTATCGCCGACCCGGAGAACGTAGTCGCGCTGTTCTTCTTCGCCGTCGTGGCGCTCATCGCGAGCAACCTGACCTCGCGCATGCGCGCACAGGCGATTGCTGCCCGCCAGCGTGCCAAAATCACCGAGGAACTTTATCTGTTCAGCCGAAAGTTGGCAGGCGCGGTCAGCCTTGATGACGTGCTGTGGGCGACCGCGCATCAGATCGCGCTGATGCTCAAAGCAAAGGTCGTGCTTCTGCTCCCTGAAAACGAGATGTTGGCGGTGCGCGCCGGGTTCCCCCCTGAAGACCAGCTTGATGCAGCGGACCTCGCCGCGGCCAGATGGAGCTGGGAAAATACGCGCGCGGCGGGTCGGGGCGCCGATACCTTACCCGGCGCGAAGCGGCTGTTCCTGCCGATGCAGACTGGGCGCGGCGCGGTCGGTATCATCGGTATTGACCGGGACGAGCCTGGAGTCCTACTCACGCCCGATCAGCACCGGCTTTTGGATGCGCTCGCCGATCAAGCGGCGCTCGCGATCGAGCGGGTAAACCTCGCCGCCGATGTCGACCGCGCCCGCTTAGCCGCGGAAGCCGAGCGCTTGCGGACGGCGCTGCTAACCTCAATCTCACATGATCTCCGGACGCCGCTGGCCTCGATCATTGGGTCAGCCAGCAGCCTCATTACCAGCGGCAAGGCGCTCGGCCAAGAAGTACAAGTTGAGCTGCTTCGCACGATCCAAGAGGAAGCCGAGCGGTTAAACCGCTTCATCAGCAACCTGTTGGACATGACCCGGTTGGAGGCGGGGCCGCTGAAGCTCCGAGTCGGGCCGGCCGAACTTTCCGATCTGATCGGGGCCGCCTTGCAGCGCGCCAGCAAGATACTCGCGAATCACCGCGTGCAGCTCGATATTGCCGCCAATCTGCCGTTGCTGAACCTCGATCCGGTGCTGTTCGAGCAGGTCCTTTTCAATCTGCTGGATAATGCTGCGAAATACTCGCGCCTTGGCTCGCTCATATCTATTGAAGCCCGGCAAGATGGCAAGCTGGTGCGGCTCCGGATCATCGATGAAGGCAATGGCATCCCGCCAACAGATCTCGAGCGGATCTTCGATAAGTTTTATCGCGCGGGAGGCGCCGACCACAGGCGGGCAGGAACCGGGCTAGGCCTCGCGATTTGCCGAGGATTTGTTGAGGCGATGGGCGGTACCATCAGCGCCGCCAACCGGACGGATCGTCCGGGCGCCATCCTTACCATAACGCTCCCGGTCCCCGTTGAAGTCGTTGCAATCGAGGAAGCGACCGCATGAGCAGTGCGGGCCGGCCCTTGCGCGTGCTGGTCGTCGATGATGAGCCGGCGATTCTGCGCTTTTTGCGAGCAGGATTGGCCAGCCAGGGTTACGTGGTTTCTGAAGCCGCAGAAGCATCGCGCGCACTCGATGCGGTCCGGCAAAATGCAACTGATCTGCTGGTGCTCGATCTCGGATTGCCAGACCTAGACGGGATAGAGGTGATACGCCGCGTTCGTGAAGCTGGGTCGGCGATTCCGATTATTGTGCTCTCGAGCCGAAGCGATGAGCGCGGCAAGGTGGAGGCGCTGGATCTTGGTGCAGACGATTATGTAACGAAGCCCTTTGGTGTCGATGAGCTATTAGCCCGAATCCGCGCCGCGCAACGCCATCGGCTCCAGGAAGAAGGCCAACGTCCCGTTTTTCGCACGGGTGAGCTGAGTGTCGATCTCGTGCGACGGATCGTCACCATAAGAGGACAAGAGATAAAGTTCTCTCCACGGGAATACGACCTGCTTCGCTTATTGGTTGCCCATGCGGGAAAGGTGGTCACTCACCGATTCATTCTGCAGGAAGTGTGGGGCATGGAGACGG
>JAFAHH010000651.1 GCA_019237355.1 Acetobacteraceae bacterium
TCGACCTTGCGCGTATAATCGCGCTCAGAGACGATCCCGGCCATCCTGCCACCCTCGCAGACCATGAGCACGCCGATATTCTTTTCGGCAAGCATTCCCAATGCGGTCAGCACGGTTTCGTCGGGGCCAATCAGGTAGACGTTGGGCCGCGGTCCAAGAAGGTCAGCGACGGTGCGCCAGCTCTGTTGCATAGCCATCTGATCCCACTCCCATCCGCTTCGGGCGGTCCCCCAGCGGAAGCTAAACGATGCCAGTAAGATAGTACACGCCGATCACGAAGAACACGGCGGCGGTCTTGGTGCATGTCAGTGCGAAGATATCCTTATAAGATTGCCGGTGCGTGAGGCCCGTTACGGCAAGCAGCGTAATCACGGCGCCATTATGCGGCAAGGTGTCCATACCGCCACTGGCCATGGATGCTACCCGGTGCAGCACCTCCAGCGGTATGCCGGCAGCATTGGCCGCCGCAATGAACTGATTGGCCATAGCTGCCAGGGCAATACTCAACCCGCCTGATGCGGAACCGGTTACGCCAGCGAGGGCCGTGACGGTAACCGCCGTGTTGATGAGCGGGTTGGGTACCGAGACGAGGGCATTCTTGATAACGATAAAGCCGGGAAGGGCCGCGATCACTGAACCGAAACCATATTCGGACGCGGTGTTCATAGATGCCAGGAGTGCTCCGGCCACAGCCGCCTTGGTCCCCTCGGCGAACCTTTGGCTCACTGGCCTGAATGCCAGCGCGACGACCGACAGAATGCCGAGTAGCAGTGCCCCCTGGACTGCCCAGATCGCCGCAACGGCTGGGACCTGGGTTACGATGGGATGATCGAGCCCGGGCAGCGAGACTTGATTGGTCGCCCCAAAGATGTGCGGAATTAGCCATGTGAACACTATGTTCATGACGCCGACGATGACCAGCGGTGTCAGCGACACAAGCGGACCCGGTAGCCCTCGCTCCGAGATGGGCTCCGGCTCCTGCGTGTGACCAGTGCCGTAGCCCTCGCCTGCTGCCGCCGCCCGGCGGCGGAGCCATTCGAGGTAGCTCATGCCTACGATGAAGACGAAAGCCGCCCCGAATATGCCGAGCCAGGGCGCAGCCCAGGTATTCGTCTTGAAGAAAGTCGTAGGAATAATGTTTTGGATTTGCGGGGTGCCAGGCAATGCATCCATCGTAAAGGTAAACGCGCCGAGTGCGATCGTACCGGGGATGAGCCGCTTCGGAATATCGCTCTGCCGGAACATCTCTGCGGCAAAGGGATAAACGGCAAACACAACGACAAAGAGTGACACACCCCCATACGTCAGAACGGCCCCTACCAGGACAATGGAGAGCATGGCGCGCTGAGGCCCAAGCAGACGTATGACGGCGGAGACGATCGATTTCGAGAAGCCAGACAACTCGATGACTTTGCCGAACACTGCTCCTAGGAGAAACACTGGAAAATAGAGCTTTACGAAACCGACCATTTTATCCATGAAAAGCCCGGTATAGACCGTCGGCACTCCACCAGGGTCGGTCAACAGAACCGCTAGCAGGGCGGCGACTGGCGCAAACAGGATCACGCTGAAGCCGCGATATGCGACAAACATCAAGAACACGAGGGCCGCGATGGCGACCAAGAAATTCATTGCGCTCTCTCCCCAAAGACCGGTTTAGCCTTCACTGATTAAACCAGAGTATTGGTAGAGCTGTCAGGTCTCTGGCGGCGATCTCGGGGACCTCCTCTGCGCCCTGGCACGGCTTTGTGGCAAAGGAGTTGTTGCTGCGTCGGTTTCAGGGCGGATTCAGCCAGCGAGCGCGAGAATAGCGGCTAAGCACGGCAATGGGCTTGAGCCAACCTGCCCAGGAGGAAAACGGGTTCGAGCGTCTGCCGCGCTCCTCATTGCGGTCATGCCGCCCGGGCAGTTCGGACCCGGCCAGTGATCAAGTGTTCGGGTGCTCGTTCACGTATTGGTCGAGACCCCGAACCAGCTCCCCGACACTCATCGCTAGCAGATAATTCCAGCGGCCAAAGGCGCCGGTGCCGTTGATCGCGGTGCACCAGCGCTCGGCGGCTTGCGCCTTGACCCCGGCCAGGCCCTGCCGGTCCTCGCCCTTCAGCTCTGCGATTAGGTAGCGCTCGCCGGGTAGATCGAGGCGCACGACGTAATCGGGCACATATTCGTGCTGGTCATTATGGATATACGGAACGGTAAAGTTCAGCCCGTGGTTCTTTACGAAACCGCGGACCGCCTTGTGGCTATCCAGGTGGTAGGCGGCCGATTGCTCCCATGTTTCGGTGTCGTTGACAACGAGATTGACGTGGCTGTGGATTACCTCGCGGACATCCTTGCTGGTGAATACGCTGATGTCCGCGGTGGCGCAAGGGCGCTCCCGGTCGAGTTCCGGGACCTCTGGGGCCTCGCCTGCACCGGTGTCGGGCTGAATTGCGGCGGCCAGGCGCTCGATGATCCAGCCGTAATAGGGGGCAAGGAAGGCATCGATCCGCTCGGCCGGGGGAGACGGCTTTACCTTTTCCTCGATGTACCGGCGCACGATCCCGAGCACTTGCGGGAACAGAACGTGCGCCGGGGCCTCGCAGGTGGCCTGGCGTAGGTAAACACGGGTGAGGTCCCGCGCCATTTGGAACGCAAGCTGCTGGACCCGGTGCTTGGCCCGGAATGCCTGCAAGCTCGCATCGTGCACGCCGCCGGGTGCGTGGATGGAGGGCCGGTTCATGTTCAGCGCCGCGGCCACCTGGGCACCCGGCGGGACCCGCATCGGATCGAGAGTGATGCTGGCCACCGCATCCCAATCCGGCACCGTGATCCGGTTGCGCACGCCCACCGCGTAACCCAGCACGCGCGGGATTGTAATCGCGTATTGTTTCTTTTCTTCCACCGCGTGGATGCGGTGCTGGGGTGGCTTCGGCTTGGGGGTGGCGTTGGTTGCTTTGAAGGGCACCACCTCGAAGGGGACGCCGAAGACCTTGGCGACTTCCTCTGGGAATTTGCCATCGTCCTGCGATTCGTAAGAGCGGCGGCGCAGGGCGCGGCCGACCACCTGCTCGCACAGCAGTTGCGACTGGAACGGGCGCAGGCCGACAATGTGGGTGACGGTCTGGCAATCCCAGCCCTCGGTGAGCATCCCGACGCTGACGATACAGCGCACGTCACGGCCCGGCGGATGCAGGGGGCGGTTGAGTTTGGCGGCAAGGGCCTCGAACCCGGCCGGGTAAATGGGCCGGCCTTGGCGGTCTTCCGGCCATTTCTGCCGCCCGACAGTATCCAGGGTAAGCCGCATCCAGGCCGATTCATCGGTTTTGGCGTGGCCTGAGTCGGTTTCCTGAACCACGCTGGTATCGACGCGGATGGTTACCTGCCGGCCATCTTGGTTACGCAATTCGGGGATGTTGGGGGAGGGAATGCCGGGCGGCCGGCCGTCCTCGCCGATCCATTCGTAAAGCGCTTTGGCGATTTTCTTATTTTTGGCGACCAGAATAAAGACCGGCGGGCGTGGGTCGGCCTGCGTGGCCCACTCGGCAAGCAGCTTGGACCACATGCCGCCGAGTATAGCGATCGGGTGATGCGCATATTTTAGGATCGCCTCGGCGAGGGGGCTGCCGCGCTTGGGGCCGCGCTCCTTGCCGGTCAGCTTGGTAAGGATCCAGGTCCAGATATTGAAATAGGCATCGAGGATTTGGCCGGTGGGGCCGCGAGCAACAAGCTGGGGCACCTTAACCATTCCGGCTTCGATTGCATCGGTTAGGCCGAAATCGCTTACGACCCATGGAAAGACGGTGTTGGTCGCGTCACCCATCCGGCCCAGGTAATAAGGTGTTGCAGAGAGATCGATGCAGACATTGATCCCGCGCACCTTGTTGATCTTGTCGAGGCCGTCGATCCAGACCGTCGCTTCCTTGCGCTCGGCCTTCTCACGCTCACGCTCCTCCTCATCGAGGCCGGGGTCGTCCGGATTTTCCTCTTCCTCCTCCTCGGCTTTGGGTGGGATGCGATAGGCGTGGTGCGCCTCGTCGTTGATGACGAGGATGTTTTGCTTGCCGGCTTTGCCCAGGATCTCGGCGACGAGTGCGGGGTCGCTTTGCACAAAGCGGGTGGTCCAGATTTCGGCTTCGCGGACGGTGCCGTCCTCGGCCAGCTTTTCGTCTCTGATCTGGAGTTCGCCGCTGGCTTTGGCGGCTTCGTAGGCTTCCGGGGTATAATGGCGCTTGGCGCGTGCATTGGCGGGTTTGCCGCCAATCAAGATGGTTTCGCGGCGTAGCTTCGGCACCCCGGCGCGGACCACACGCGCGCCCGCGCCTCCGCCAAGCTCCTTCGGCTCGAAGACGTGCCAATTGGTAATGAACACGCGCCCCTTGGCCAGGTCGGGCCGTAATGCGGGCGGCACCAGATCGCGCGTCACGTAAAGGCTCGCTTCGCCCTGGGCCGGGTCGAGTTCGCCGAGGCGCGAGCGGATGGTTACGTTGGGACAGACAATCAGCACCGTATCGCTGAACCGCGCATCCCCGCGGTCGGCGACCTTGTTGAGGATGCTCCAGGCGGCCAGCATTCCGGCCACCGTGGATTTGCCCGAGCCGGTCGCCATCTTGGCGCAGAGGCGCTTGAAGCCGGTATAGCCCTCGGCTTTGCGGTCGTCGCCGGGTTCGTCGCGCGGCACTTCGAGCCCTTGCAGGAAATCGGCGCGGGTTTCCGTTAGAAAAATAATGGTTTCGGCCGACTCGCGCTGGGCGAAGAAAAGGCGGGGTTGGCGCCCTTCCCGCTCCCACCAGGCCAGCAATT
>JAFAHH010000335.1 GCA_019237355.1 Acetobacteraceae bacterium
AGGGTTGAGCGCACTGCCGAGCGATCGGGGTCCAGGTCCACGGCGTCGGTCCCTTCAAAGCGCGACAGATGAATCGCCAATTGCCCCGAACGGTGACCTCCCAGAAACCGCGCAAATCGCCTTTCAGGAGTCGGGAGATGCATTCAAGTTGCCGATCTACTTATCAAGCCCAGAAATATTCCTAGTAGTCCTGCCACCTTGATCGTAGCGCGGCTGACCAACCCCAGCGCGGATACAAGGGGCCGCAACCACGGGGCATGCAAACCCCATCAACTTGCCCGCCCACCGGCCCGGGTTTAGAACCCGGCACCTTTCCCCGACCGAGAGTTAAGCCATGAAGCAACAGGCGAACCTGATCCGGGCTGGACAGGTGATTGAGCATGAGGGTCGCCGCTGGACCGTTCTAAAACAGCAAATTATTACCCCCGGTAAAGGCGGCGCTTTCATTCAGGTCGAGATGCGCGACCTGAAGAGCGGGAACAAAACCAACGAGCGCTGGCGCACCGCGGATACGGTCGAGCGCCTGATGACCGAGGAGAAGGAGTTTATCTACTCCTACACCGAAGGCGCGAACATGGTGCTCATGGACCCGCAGACCTACGAGCAGATCACCGTCCGCCTTGAGTTGCTGGGGGACTCTGCGCCTTTTCTGCAAGACGACATGCACGTGACAGTCGACCTGGTCGAAGGGGAGCCGGTCGCCGTGCATCTGCCGCCAACCGTGGTGCTCGAAGTGGTAGAGGCCGACCCGGTGGTGAAAGGCCAGACCGCCGCTTCCAGCTACAAGCCCGCCCGCCTCTCGAATGGCGTGAAAACTTCCGTACCGCCCTTCATCGAAACCGGCGAAAAGATCGTGGTAAAAACCGAAGACGGCAGTTACGTGGAGCGAGCGAAGGGATAGCCTGCCGTGGCCCTTCGGCTCTCCCCGCACATGACCGTGATGACCAACGCGGTCCACCGGGCGGCAAAGCGCCTGCTGCGCGATTTCAACGAGGTCGAACAGCTTCAGGTAAGCGTGAAGGGCCCTTCGGACTTTGTTAGCCAGGCGGATTTGCGGGCCGAGGCCATCTTACGCGAAGACCTGACCAAGGCCCGGCCGGGCTACGCCTTTCTGATGGAGGAATCCGGGCATAGCGGATCAGAGAATTGGGCCTGGCGCTGGGTAATTGACCCGCTCGACGGTACAACGAACTTCCTGCACGGCATTCCGCATTGGGCGATCAGCATTGGGCTTGAGCGGCGGTTGCAAGACGGAGCTTCGGAGCTGGCAGCCGGGTTGGTCTATGCACCGGTATCGGACGAGATGTTCTGGGCCGAAAAGGGCGCTGGCGCCTTTGTGAACGAGCGGCGGCTACGGGTCTCTGCCCGGCGGGAGCTAAAAGATTCAGTCTTGGCGACGGGCATACCGTTCGCCGCCGTGGCCGGCCACCGGCGACTTGCTTTCGCGCGCACCTTGGGCTCGCTCATGCCGCATGTCGCGGGCATTCGCCGCTTCGGCTCCGCCGCACTGGATTTGGCTTGGACCTCGGCTGGCCGATACGATGGATATTGGGAGCTGGGCTTGAAGCCTTGGGACATGGCAGCGGGACTGCTGCTCGTCCGCGAGGCCGGAGGCTATGCAACCGACCCAGAAGGCGGTGACCCGAGGCCGAGCGGGGACGTGGTGGCCGCCAACCCCCATCTGCACGCGCGATTGCGCCAGGTCGTGGCAGACGGGCAACAAGCGGCCCGTTAACGCCGGTTTGGAGGGGCCGCCGGGCTACCTTTCTTTGCTGATGTCGTTAGGCGCCAAGAAACCGCGAACTCAATCTCGTACCCGAAAAGGAGGATAGAGGCCATGAAACTGTACGTCATGTTAGCCGCATGCGCACTGGTTGCCGGCTGTACCGGCTCGGGTCAGTATGGCGGGTCCAGCACTGTTTCGGGGCCAGCGGCGAATCCCACCGGCTCCAACACACCGCAAAGCGGACAACCCTCCAACATGGGCGGATATACGGGTATCTCGTCAGCGCCGGCCGCTAACCCGACGGGTTCAAACACGCCTCAAGCCGGTCAGCCCTCGAACATGGGCGTGCCGGCCGGGTTCTCTTCTGCTCCAGCGAGAAGCCCGACCGGCTCCAACACACCGCAAAGCGGGCAACCCTCCAACATGTATTGAAAACGAGGGACACCGGCCGCTTCAACTTCTATTGGCGCGCCCTGGAGCAGGGTGAGCCCTGATGGTGCGAACCTCGGCGAGAGATGCCGGGCCTTATATTAGAGCGCGATGGCTTGAGGCGGAATCGTCGGAAA
>JAFAHH010000975.1 GCA_019237355.1 Acetobacteraceae bacterium
CAGCGAGCACAAAATCCTCAATGCGGAAATAGATGGGCGCTTCCCGGCGCATCACCCCGACCCAACCGTTCCCAAGAATCTTGAGCAGCTCATCCAGGCCGTGCGGTCGGAAAGTGCCGATATCGGCATCGCGTTCGATGGTGATGCAGACCGGATCGGGGTGGTGGACGACACGGGCACCATCCTCTTCGGCGATCAGTTGCTGATTGTGCTCGGCCGTGACGTGCTGCGCGAGCATCCCGGGGCCACGATCATCGCCGATGTGAAGGCGAGCCAGGTTCTCTTTGACGAGGTTGGGCGGGCCGGCGGCGCGCCGCTGATGTGGAAGACCGGCCACAGCCTGATCAAGGCGAAAATGGCCGAAGTCGGGTCGCCGCTCGCTGGGGAAATGTCGGGCCACATCTTTTTCGCCGATAAATGGTATGGGTTCGACGACGCGCTCTATGCCGCCGTGCGCCTGCTCGGCATCGTGGCCCGCCTGCCCGGTCCGCTTTCAGCCGTGCGGCGTGCGCTCCCGCAGGTCGTCAATACACCGGAGCTGCGATTTGACTGCCCAGAGAGACGGAAGTTCGAGGTGATCCACGAAGTCGCCGATCGCCTCCGCAAATCCGGCGCCCGGGTGGTGGAGACCGATGGGGTGCGGGTGCAAACCGACGATGGCTGGTGGCTTTTGCGGGCGTCGAATACCCAGGCGGTTCTGGTTGCGCGCGCCGAAGCCAAGGATGGGGCCGGGCTGGAAAGGCTTAAATCGGCGCTGGTTGAGCAGCTTGCGGAAGCCGGCATCGCTGCCCCGGATTTCTCGGGTAGTCACGCCGGGCATTGACTGGCTGTGCACCTCCAAACCGGTCTAAGTCTTTATTTTGCAAGCATCTTAGGGGTCCCATCGCGCTTGCGCTCCAAAAGGCGGCACCGCCTACCTAGAGCCTCATGGCTTCAGGTGAAGTCATCATGCTCTGAGAAGCTGTTTTTGGAGAGCGCGATTCAGGCTTTCCGACGATCGGGACCCCAATTCCGGGTCCCATTTTGCGCGGAAAACGCGACCCAGTGCTTGCGACTGGGAACCCGACTCCGCCTCAGCCATCCGGCTCTAAAGTCCGGACGGCCACCCGGCTGGAGATCAGCTTACTCCCAGTGCGCCGCCCGCCATTGCCATTGGCCATTCGGGGCCGGCACCCAGGTTCCATATACCCAATTCCGGCCATGGCCCGCGCTAGGGATCCATTTTCCCTCCACCCATACGTAGCCCGCGCCGTTCCATTCCCAATAGCCGGGCTGCCAGACGAGCGCCTCGCCTGAGACGGGCGGTTTCGGCGGCTGAACGTCCATGCGAAGCGGCGGGATCGGCGGATAGGGCGGCGTTACCTGGGTCGCGCAGCTGGTTAGCGCAATAATGCCCAACCCAGCGCTCAACAGCGCCGCCGCCAGTTTTGCCTTCATGATGTCCCTCCGCAGAGGGGGCATATTGCCGAAGCGGATTCGCAGGTTCAATCTGCACACATGCCTAGTCCGGCCGAAATGCTGCTGGTGTATGTGACTTGTGGCGATGGGGAGGAAGCGCGGCGGATTGGCCGGGTGCTGGTGGAAGAGCGGCTTGCCGCTTGCGTCAATTTCCGCGGACATGAGTCCATCTATCGCTGGCATGGCGCCATCGAGTCGGCTTCCGAATGGGGACTGCTCGCCAAGACCACTCGGGCTTGCTGGCCGGCATTAGAGATGCGGGTTCGGGCGCTACATAGTTACTCGCTACCCTGCATCATCGCTTGGCCGCTTGCGGAAGGTTTGCCGCCCTATCTGGACTGGATCGAAGAGAGCACCGAAGTGCCATCATAGTTGGTGTGATGATTGCGGATCGCCCCCTCGATAGCTTCGTGAGGCATGGGCGGCCTAGAGCAGATCGCGATCAGGTGGAATCGCCGAAGGCGATCCACATCGCGTGAATCTGCTCGCAAACAAAGCTAGAGCGGTTCCACGTGAGTGGAAACCGCTCTAGCCCGTCAGCTTCGCAGCTATTTCCGCCACCCGCCGGCCCAAAAACCGGCCAGCCGCCAGCTCGTTCTCGCTAACCTGGCGTGATCCGTCCCCCGCTGCTATGGTTGTGGGGCCGTAAGGAGACCCGCCGGTCACCTCATCGAGCCGCAACTGGCCCTGGAATGTATAGGGCAATCCGACGATGATCAGCCCCAGGTGCAACAGGTTGGTAATTACCGAGAATAAGGTCGTCTCCTGCCCGCCATGCTGACTGGCGGTGGAGGTGAAGGCGGCGCCGACTTTCCCGACCAGCGTATTCCTGAGCCATAGCCCTCCGGTCTGATCCCAGAAATTCGCCATCTGGCCTGGCATGCGGCCATACCGTGTGGGCGTGCCCACAATGATCGCGTCATAGTTGGCGAGATCATCCGGTTTGGCGATCGGCGCGGGCTGGTCAAGCTTGTAATGGCTCTGGCGCGCAATGTCTTCCGGTACGAGCTCCGGAACGCGCTTCATATCAACTTGTGCACCCGCCTCCCGGGCGCCGCTAGCGACGGCGTTGGCCATCGTTTCGATATGCCCGTAGCTCGAATAATAAAGCACAAGCACCTTAGCCATCTGGACCTCCCTGCTCTCGGTTTCCGCATGGCGGCCGGGCGCGTCGGAAGCGGCATCACGGCCTAGAGCATGTTTGTTTTTAGCAGAAACAAACATGGTCTAGCGAGTCTTGTTCGAGAGCACGATTCACGCTTTCCGGCGTTTCCCTCAAGCGATCGTGCTCTAGCTGGGCCAAGGAAGCATCAAGCTGGCTGGATCAAGAGGGCCTCAAGCATGATTGCCTGCCAGGGCGGTTGCTGTATCCTAGCCGGAACCAAAACGCTCCGGGGAAAGCGTCATGAAGCTATCGCGCCGTGAGTTCGCACTCGGCAGCGCAGGCCTTGTCACGGCCGGCGGCTTGGCCCTCCCGGCAATCGCCCAGAATGCGCCGGTCCGCATTGCCTGGCTCGCGACGCTCACGGGCGCGGGTTCCGCCCCGGGCATCGGCTTCAACCGCGGCGTTGTTTATGCCGCGCAGACAATCAATGGCGCGGGAGGCGTTAACGGCCGGCAGATCGAGGTTGTCACGCGCGATACGCAAGGTGACCCGACCAAAGCGGTCAATGCCTCGCAGGAGATGATCAGCCGCCAGCAGGTCAACGCTGTTTGGGGCCCCACGAATTCCGGAGAATCGCTGGCGATCACCCCCATTCTGGCGCGCGCCAAGATGCCCAATGTCCACCCCTGCGTGGTGGACAGCCTGATCGACCCCAAGAAATACCCGAACGCCTTCCGCATCGCGCCCTCCAACACCCAGTGGGATGACGCCGTGCGGAAATATGTTCTTAATATTATGAAACAGAACACCGTCGCGGTGATCGGCGACACCACGGGTTACGGCGTAACCGCCACCGGCGCGGCCGTCGCCAGCTTCAAGAAGGATGGCGCCAATGTGGTCTATCAGGCGCAGATCGACGCCAACCAGCCCGATATCACCCCCGATATGCTGCGGATGCAGGATGCGGGAGCGAAGGTGATCGTGGTGTGGAGCGTGGCCACCGGCATGCTGGCACGGCTCATGAACGTGCGTGGTGGCCTGGGATGGGACGTCCCGATCGTCGGCCATCCAGCGCTGGGTTCCGGCGACGTGGGCCGGCTCGTCGAAA
>JAFAHH010000051.1 GCA_019237355.1 Acetobacteraceae bacterium
GCGTTCAGGGCCATATGCTGGCCGGGTGCGTGCAGCCAGAATCGGAAGTGGTGATCCGCGATCCGCACCGCGAGCTCGGAACCGCTAGGATGCAGATCGGCGCCGAGCAGCCGGGCATCGGCGCACTCGCTCATCCCAAACGTAACCACCCGGTTCGCCTCGGCCTTTAGCCGCGGCAGGAAGCCACTTTCCGCGGGCAGCACGGCAATCCCATCTGGCTCGAGACCGCGCAGGATCGACGCCTTCTCTTCGGCGATCGCATCCAAGCTGCCAAGATGGCCGATATGGGTGGGCTCGATCGCGGTAATGACGGCCACATGCGGCCGGGCAAGCCGGGCGAGGGGCTCGATCTCGCCCGCGTGATTCATCCCGATCTCGATCACGCAATATCGGCAATCGGCTGGCAACCGCGCCAAGGTAAGCGGTACGCCCCAATGATTGTTATGGGATGCCTCGGCCGCGTGCGCGGCCCCCTGGGCGGACAGAATAGTCCGTAACATTTCCTTTGTTGTGGTCTTCCCGACGCTGCCGGTGATGGCCACGAGCCGGCCTCCAAACCGGTTCCGGCCGTAAGCACCAAGGCCCTGCAAACCTTCTAAGGTGTCCTTGACGCGCAATAGCGGGCCTGCTTCGGCATCCCGATGGACTATCGCGCCGGCGGCGCCCATGGTCAGGGCGTCCCGGACGAAATCATGGCCATCCCCGCGCTCGCCTCGCAACGCGACGAACAACTCACCCGGCCGCAGACTGCGGGTATCGATCGAGACCCCGCACGCGTCGAAGCGCGCCCGAAAGGTGCCGCCGGTGGCCCGCACAAGATCAGAGGCGGTCCAGAGCATGGTCATAGGCCGGCCAGCTCCCGGATCACCTGCACATCGTCGAACGGGACGACGGTGTTGCCGATGATCTGACCTTGCTCGTGTCCTTTACCCGCGACTGCCAGAACATCGCCGGGGGCAAGCGCATTCAGTGCCGCGGCGATCGCCTGGGCACGGCCGCCGATTTCCTGCGCGCCGGGGCAACCGGCCAGAACCTCGCGCCTGATTATGGCCGGGTCTTCAGTCCGCGGATTGTCATCGGTCACGATCACACGATCGGCGAAGCGCGCGGCGGCAGCCCCCATCAATGGACGCTTGCCCCGGTCTCGGTCACCGCCCGCGCCAAACACTACGAACAATCGGCCCGCAGTATGGGGACGCAAGGCGCTGAGCAACCGTTCCAGCGCGTCGGGAGTATGTGCATAATCGACGTAAGCCGCTGCGCCATTCGGGAGCTGCGCCGCGCGTTCCAGCCGGCCGCGTACTCCGGTTAGATGAGGCAGCCGGTCCAGGGCATCTGCATCGCCCAGCGCCATCGCAAGCCCAGCGGCGAGGAGCGCATTGTCGGCCTGGAAACGCCCCGGCAGCGGGAGCGGGATTGAGCGGACCGGGTGGGCCAAGTCGATTATCTGCCCTTCAGGCCGGGCGATCACGCGTTTCACACGGATCGCATCCCCCTCTTCTCCGACGCGGCGCAGATCGAGAGGGCGCTCGCGCGCGATCTCACCGAGCGCGGCGCGTGTGTCCGAATCGATACCGGCGTTGATCACAGCAGGCGCACGAGCCGGCAAGAGAGCAGCAAAGAGGCGTAGCTTCGCGTCCCGGTACGCCGACAATGTGCCGTGGTAATCGAGATGGTCGCGAGTAAGGTTCGTAAACCCCGCCGCGGCAGGCATAATCCCATCCAGCCGAAACTGCGCGAGACCGTGGGAAGAGGCCTCCATCGCCACGTGCTCGACACGGGCGCGCTTCAGGCGGGCCATAATATCCGCCAAACCGACTGGGTCCGGCGTCGTAAGACCCGGGCCCGGATCGAAGCCAGGTGCGGTCAGCCCAAGCGTGCCCAGGCTCGCCGCGCGACGGCCGGCGAAGGCCCAGATCTGGCGTAGAAACTCCGCGGTGCTAGTCTTGCCGTTGGTGCCGGTTATCGGCACAACGATTGAAGGCTGCGGCCCGGCCAAAGCGGCCGCCCAAAGGGCCAAGCGCCGGCGGGGCTCCGGATCCTGGATCATAGGCCGGGGCGGCACACCAGGAGGCCAGGCTGTTCCGATCGGGGCTAAGACGGCAGACGCGCCGCGCGCCACGGCATCGGGAATGAACCAGCGCCCATCCGTGCTGTGGCCGGGCAGGGCCGCAAATAAATAACCCGGCGACACCTGTCGGCTATCGGCGGTAATCCCTGCGATCTCAAGACCCGCAAATGACCCTGCTTGCTGCATCAAGTCACCGAGCAGGATCATGGGAGGTTGCCGGCCCTGCCGTCATACGGAGGGCCGCCTCTCGGCGGAAGTTAGCGCTCGCCACAGGGGCCGCCGGCGCGCGCTCGCGCCCGGGCCGAAGCGGAATGTAGAGCGATGCGTCGATCGCTGCCTTATCGGTGAGGTCAGGCAATAGGCCGAGCATCGGGCCGATTCGCGCGATCACCCGGCCCGCCGCCGGCGCCGCGACCCACCCGGCCGTGGCATACCCATGCGTCGCCGCCGTCGCATGGGGTTCATCGAGCATCATGTAGACCGCGTACCGTGGTGCGTTCATCGGGAACACACTGGTGAACGCGGCCACATTCGCGTGCTTTTTGTAGCCGTGATGCCCAACTTTCTCCGCCGTTCCGGTCTTGCCGCCCGGGTAGTATCCGGGAACCTCGGCCGATTTGCCGTATCCATTGGTCACTACGAGGCGCATCAGCTTGCGCATCGTATCGGACGTGGATTGCTGCATCACCCGCGTGCCCTGAGGCGACTCCTCATCCTTATCGACAATAGTCGGGCGCGGCAGGATTCCGCCGTTCGCGATAGCCGCAGTGCCGCGTACCACATGCAATGGAGAGACAGCGATGCCGTGGCCGAAGCCAACGGTGAGCGTGACAACGTCGCGCCAATTTGCTGCCGGTGGCACGATCGGCAAACCCTGCTCGGGCAATTCGATGCCAGTCCGTGCGAGCATTCCCATGCTGCGGAGCCAGGCACGTTGCCGCTCCGCGCCCATGGTCTGCGCGATGTGAGCGGCGCCGAGGTTTGAGGAGTATGCCAGCACCTCCGGCAGGTACAACCAGCGGTGCTTGCCTTCGAAGTCGCTAATCGTGAAGCGGCCGATATGAATATTGTGCGAGGCGTCGAATTGGTTCCAGATATGCACCAACCCGCTATCGAGCGCCATCGAGGCAGTTTGCAGCTTGAACGTGCTGCCGGGCTCATACATTCCGGTTACTGCACGGTTGAAGCGAGCATCAGCCTCGGCCTCGCCCTCTTTATTCGCATCGTAATCGGGAAGGCTCACCATGGCCAGCACTTCGCCCGTGCGCACGTCCATAACGATGCCGCAGGCCCCGATCGCGCCGAATTCTTGCATCGCGCGGCTTAGCTCGTCGCGGACCACGGCCTGCACACGCACATCCAGCGCTAGCCGCAGCGGCGATGGATCATCGTGCAAGCGCTTTTCAAAGAACCGCTCGACCCCCGCGATTCCATGGCCATCCACATCGACGCCGCCGAGTATCTGCGCGGCTACCCGGCCCATCGGATAGCGGCGCTTCTCAGTCTGCTCGAAGTAGATCCCAGGGATGCCGAGCCGGTTGATCGCAAGTTGTTCGCCCGGCGTTATTTGACGGGCCAAGTAGATGAATTGTTTCTCGGAGGAGAGCCGGGCTCTCACCGTTTGTTCGTCTAGCCGCGGCAGCACCTGCTTGAGCTTATGGGCAGCCTCGGCAGCATCGGCCACCTCGCGCGGATTGGCATAGACGGAGGCGGTAGGCAGGGAGATCGCCAGGATCTCTCCGTTTCGGTCGGTGATCATGGCGCGCTGCTCGTGTTGCAGCGCCTTCTGGGCAGGCTGCTCATCTGCAGGCGGCGAGAACGGCTGGGCAGCGTGCCGTTCCGGCTGGTGAGCCGGCAGAGGCTGAATGATGGTGGCGTCTACGAGCTTAAGCAGCACCGCCACAAACAAAAACATAAATCCGCCCGCTGCCAGCACGAGCCGCGACCGCGTCCTTTCGAGAGCCGCCCGTCGGTTGAGGTCCGGCGCCGTGACCCAAACCGTTTCCATAAGGGGCACCGAACCGTGTCGCGGGGTACCTCGCCGGGTGGTAGGGGATTGCGGAGGCTCTGACTCGGGATCAATCGTCATCGTCAATTGCCGTGTCTGATCGAGTCCTGGTTCGGGATAGGGCTAGGGGGCGGCGGCAGCATTGTGGTTCGTGCCATGCCGAGCGCTGAGCCGACTACGGGCGTTGCCGGCCGGGGCGGGGGCGAAGGCGCAGGCTCCGGAGAACGCGGCGGGATGCCGCCGGCGCCAGGGGTGATCAGAGGCGTCGGAGGTAATGCCGCAATGGCGCGGGCGGGGGCCATCAGCGAAATCGGCTGAACGGGCTGCTTATGGGCCGGCGGTTTTACCGCGGCGGTAATGACCCGAGCCGGCGCCGCATGGCCCGGTGGTTCGGAATGGGGAGTAGGCTGGGAAGCTGGGACCGGCTTAGGCGAGGATATAGGCTTCGGCGCATCATCCTGTGCTAGGGGCGAGGACGAGTCTTCAGGCTTAGGCTTGTCAGCCTGGCTGGGCCCATTTTCTTCCGTGACCGGTACCGGCGGCAGCCGGTTGTCGAGGTCCGCAAGCGTGGTGAACTGACCCGGTTGGACTGGCCTCAGAGGCAAAAACCGCGCCGCAAGATCGGCTAAGCGCTCGGGATCGTTCAGCAGAGTCCATTCTGCGCGAAGCACCTCAGCGCGCTCGCGCGCCTGGCGGGCGGCACGGGCAATTGACGCGATTTCTCGATCGAGAAGCTGGACCTCGTGCTTAACCTGGTACAGGTACAGGCCAGCGCCTCCCGCCAGCAGAAGGCACACGCAAGTAAAGGGGCGTATCATGGCGTGGTCCTCTGGTCCTGCCGAAAGCCCATCACATGGCCGTCGGACTCCCGCTTCTTTGGCGGTGCTAGCGGGCTGGGGTCGGCCCCGGCCTTCCCACGTTCAATTGCACGCAGGCGCGCGCTGCGGGCACGAGGGTTCCGCTGGACCTCTTCCGGCGTGGGGCGAAGGGCCTTGCGTGTGAGCAGGCGAAACCGCGGCGCCGGCTGAGTAGCAAAACGCCGCGGGTCATGGCGCGAGGGCGCAGGCGTCCTTCCAGCGGCGTTCGCCATGAATTGCTTGACGATACGGTCTTCCAGCGAATGAAACGAAACCACGACCAGCCGGCCCTCGGGTGCAAGAAGCGCGGCGGCTTGGCGCAGCCCTCGTTCAATTTCGCCGAGCTCGTCGTTCACCCGGATCCGAAGTGCCTGGAAACTTCGGGTGGCCGGGTCGATGCCGGAGCGATCCGGCGCCACGATGCGGCGAATTATGGACGCAAGCTCGCTCGTAGTTTCGATCGGCGCATTCCGCCTGGCCTCGATAATTGCACGTGCGATGCGACGGGCGTGCCGCTCTTCGCCGAACTCGCTCAGGACCCCTGCAAGCTCGCGCTCGGGCAGATTGTTGATCAGGGTCGCCGCGGTCGGCCCATCACCGCCCATCCGCATATCGAGCGGACCCTCGGTTCGAAAGCTAAACCCGCGCGCTGGATTCTCGAGCTGAAACGAGGAAACGCCGAGGTCGAACACAACCCCATCCAGGGCCGAAACACCGGCATTTGCCATCAGGGTGAGCAGATCACCGAAACGTCCCTCGACCAGGTGCAATCGGCCTGAAAAGCGAGCCGCGAGTTCGGCGCCGCGCGCGATCGCCTCGGGATCGCGGTCAATGGCCCAAACCGTGCAGGGTACCGATTCCAGGATAGCGGCCGTATACCCTCCTCCGCCGAATGTACCATCCAGGTAACGGCCCCCCGGTCGCGGCGAAAGCGTTCGAAGCACTTCTTCGAGCATCACTGGCGAATGGAGGCTCATGCGGGCGCTCCTCCTGGGAGGGTGAACGAGCGTGCCCGGGATCTTTCACGTGCTTCGGCCCGGCGGCGCTCGGCAGCACTGGGTTCCCAGATTTGAAAGATTCGGCCAAGCCCCATAAACACGACCGCGTCTTTAAGACCGGCATGCTCGGCCAGCGGCTCTGGCAGCACGATCCGTCCTTCCCGGTCCGGTTCAACCGGGAAGGCATCGGCATAAAGCGCGGCCGCCAAATCGTCATGCGCCTCGCTAAACAGGTCGAGCCTGTCAAGCGGACCGGCGAGCGCGTGAAACACGTCCGCGGGCCAGGCTTCGATGCAGGGATGGATGTGCGAGGGGCGGAGGATGATCTGCGGACTCCCGTTCGTAGCCTGAGCCTTCAATGCGGACCGGAAGGGCGCAGGGACGGAGACGCGGCCTTTGGCATCCAATCGGTTTTGGTGGGTGCCCAGGAAATGGGTCATCCGGCTAGGCGCGCCTTCTGTTGCGGTCTGTATGCTCCTTGCGGCAGGCGGTCGGCGACTCGGGAGCGGCCGCCCTTGGGAGGGCATGGGATAACATGGGCTTCTATGGGCGTCAAAGGGAATTCCCAGTGAAAAAGCCT
>JAFAHH010000265.1 GCA_019237355.1 Acetobacteraceae bacterium
CGAATGGCGTCTCCGCCCAAATGCACGGTGCAGGACCCACAAAGGGACTGACCGCAACCGAATTTCGTGCCGGTGAGTCCCAGCTCATCACGCAGCACCCATAGCAAGGGCACCTGCGGATCGCCATCGTATGTGTAATCTTTCCCGTTCACGCGAAGATTGACCATCGTTTCGTTCCCTTTCAGGTTGCGGCACGGCGGCAGTGGAAAACCCCAACCGGACCGCACCGGCTCGTTCTGGTGGTTTCTTGACTAATTACTACGGGCTCATTGGCATAGCTGGCCTTCCTGCGCCCGGCATAAGGCCGACGCGCCGAATGGATGGAATATGTTTTACGTGCTCGATCTCAAAATCGGCCAGCATGGCCGCTACCATGGAGTAACCTCTGGGAACATAGGGCGGCATGCGCGAAAGCGTCAAGGAGCGGCAACACATGGGATAGCTGGGCGAGAACTCAGGCGTCCTGCCCGTGCGCCCCTCCGAAATACGTCAGGCCGCCGCTGGCAGGTTCAATGGACGAGCAATAGCTTGCCGAGCACGATCAATGTCAGAGTGATGTTAGTGCCGATCCTCCAGGACAGCATATGCAGGCGTCCATTCAAGCTGCCGATTTCGGAACGAATTCCTGAATTCGCCTGCCCTCGCTTCAGAGCGAATCTCGGCAATGCCCTGCTTCACCTCAGAGCGCAGCTCAGCAATGTCCTGCTTCATGTCACACCGCAGGCCAGCAAGGTTTTGTTTCCTCTTAGCGCGCGCCTGAGCGAACGCGTATCTGCTGTCCGCCCGGATTTCATCAATGTCATGCCGGATATTCGAAAAACGAGCATCATAGGCCGCAACTGCCTCGCCCGCCCGGGGTGCCTTCTCTTCCGAGGCGCCGCCGCTTTCAAAGCATCGCAAGGTTCGGCGACCATGGTGGTCAAAAGGAATTCATCCCCTCACCAGAAGCCGCCGAAAAAATCATTTCACCAGCCGGCGCTGGTGCTCAAAGAAGTCCCTCAACCCAACTTCTAAGGCGGCTCGGCGGCAGCGCCCCCACTTGTGTCGCCGCAGGCCTGCCATCCTTGAATAAAATCATCGTCGGAATAGCTCTGACGGCGTAATTGTTCGGGCTGACTAGGTTCTCATCGATATTCACCTTAGCCACGGTGAGCCGCCCAGCAAAATCTTGTGCGAGCTGCTCCAAGGCCGGTGCGATAGCCTTGCAGGGGCCGCACCATTCAGCCCAGAAATCGACCAGCACCGGTCCCTTCGCCTGCAAAACGTCGGTATCGAAGCTCGCATCGGTCACGGCCTTGGTATTGGTGCTCATCTCGTCCTCTCAAGCGTTCATTGGACCGGCAATTGGGAAGGCTCGGGACCCCGCTCAAGCAGGTGCGTGCTCATCCAATAGCGGGTCAGGCAGGAGCTGAACACAGGCTGACCGAGTCCAGACAAGCACACAGGTAAGGCGATGATCCGGGTAGATTGCTCGCAAAACGGCCCGATAGGCGGCCATTTGCCGGAGGTAGGCGACGGGCGTGTGTTCTGGGCAGGAGGGCGCATCGCGATTGGTCTTGTAGTCCAAGGCCACCACCGAGCCGGGAAGCACGGCGAGCCGGTCCACAAACCCGCTAATGACGCGATCCCCTATCACACCGCTCAGCGGCGCCTCGGGCCGGCTGGCTGGACCGAACGCAGGGGCAAGATCTGGGTGGTTCAGAATGGCCATGACCTCCCGTACGATCTCGTCCGGGTCGGCTAGGCTGTGGCCGGGCCGGGCTAAGTACGCGCGGGCTGCTCCGGGCCGGGCCTCGGGCGGGAGGTCCGGCAGATGCTGCAACAAATTGTGGATCAGCCTTCCGCGATGGAAATCCGATCCGGCACGATAGGCTTGCGCGAGCGGGGAGGTGGCATGCGGCGCCGGCCCATGCTCCACGCCCTCCGGTCGACTGGGCGCCAATGGCACGGGCCGATTTGGCTCCACCGGCGGCGGGGCAGCCCGCCAATCCGGGGCTCTCCCTGCCCAGGCGGGCAGCGGAAGGATGGCAGGCCCGGCCCCTTCGGCCGGGGCGGGTTCCGGTTCAGCAATCTGAGGTGAGGTGTGGACAAAGCGGTTCCCTGCCCAATGTCCGAACGGCTCGACTATCGCGCCAAGCTGACTGAAGGCCCCCTCGATCAGCTTGTACCAGCACCCGGCAGCCTGGGCTCGGCTCTCCCAGCCGCAGACAAGCAAGTGGTCCTCGGCCCGGGTCAGCGCCACATACAGCAGACGGTTCATCTCCTCGGCTTGTGCGCCCCTGATAACGTCGCGCGCGACCCGTGCCGCTTCACAGCGAAGGCCTTCGCTGGGTGAGAAGATTGGAACCTTGACCCGACTGGCTGGATCTTCGACCCAAAGTAGCTGGCACTCATCCTTGGGCTGACCGGTAGTATCCGGTAGAATTACGACCGGGGCTTGTAATCCCTTCGCCCCGTGTACCGTCATGATCCTTACTCCCGCGGCAGCATTTTCCGCCTCCCGCTTTATCTCGGCCTTCGAGCCGCGGACCCATTGCACGAAGCCCTGCAAGGATGGTGGGTGGCTGCGGGCATATGCCAATGCCGCGGCCAGCAACTCATCGATCGGTTCGGTGGCCTGCGGGCCAAGCCGCGCGAGAAGCTTCGCCCTTCCGCCGAGGGGACCCAAAGCCTCCGTGAGGAGCGCGAATGGCGTTACGTAATCCGCCCGCCGCGCGAGTTCTGACAAAAAAGTCCAGGCCGCTGCCCATTCGGGGCGCTCCTCCGCCCGGGCTTGCAATGCCTCCCAAAGCTTACCGGGTCGTTGAGCGCCGAGATCCATAAGGCTCTCATCCGAAAGCCCACCCAATGGGCTGGTGAGCACACAACCCACGCTCAGATCATCCTCGGAGAGCAGCAGTACATCGCATAGGGCCAGCAGGTCGGCCACGGCGGGCTGCTGATCCAACCGCATCCGGTCCAGTCCGGCGACGGGGACCCCGCGACATTTCAGCGCCCGCACGAGAGCCCGGTCGAAAGCGCCCCGGCGGCGGACCAG
Organism: Acetobacteraceae bacterium; assembly: GCA_019237355.1. Lineage (GTDB taxonomy): Bacteria > Pseudomonadota > Alphaproteobacteria > Acetobacterales > Acetobacteraceae > JAFAHH01. Next base: position 3,038 of record JAFAHH010000265.1, read on the forward strand.
GACCAACACATCACCCGGACCCAGGGGCCGCGCCCGGCTCTCGAGCATTCGCCGGCTTTCGAACTGGTCGCGTAGCCAGTCTGCAATCCGCTCGGCTAGGATTTGAGGCCCAGATTTCAGCCCGTGGTTCTTCTGCGGCACCGGCCAG
>JAFAHH010000389.1 GCA_019237355.1 Acetobacteraceae bacterium
CAATTAAAGTGCTCGTGGTTGCGATGCCGTCGGCAGGTCACGACAAGGCTTCCCTGCTCGGTATACAAAGGCCCAGGATAAAATCCTCGGAGCCGGCGAGGACGCTGCCTACACCCCGGCCAGGCTGTTTCCACACAGTCTGCAAGAATTTTGGAAGCAGCTTATCATGGCGGAAGGCTGCGGATAGCTGGGTGAATTGTATTCCAGACAACCTGAGCAGCAGACCGTATCGCGTCGCGATTGATTAGTCCGGAGGCAATGGTTTTGATCGCCTCTAAGTCAGCCGCTCCCCTCGAGTGCCGAGCGATAGGCCGCAAGGCTTTGACGAGCAAGAGCATATCCTCTCTGTGTGTAGACAAGAGAGGAAGCAGAGGGCCTAGCGACCAAGGTGATAGAAGGTAAAAACAAAGGCGAGCACGGTCAGCCCGAACAACGCTAAGTTCATCGCCAAGTCGAATTGTTTGCCCTCGTTCAGATTAAGGGGCAGCTTGAGCTGCCTATCGTACTCCTGCATCAGAAACCGAAAGCGCTTCTCCTTGAGGTGGTGATAGTTGAGCCAAGCGATCGACAGGATCCCCACGAGGATAATGGCTACGTATAGTGGATACTTCTGCCCAGCGGGTGCACTGGCTGGTGCCAGAGCATTGCCTGCACCGATGATTGCAAGAAGAAACGTGCTTGCCCAAGTGACGATCTGTTGCCGCCTGTCCCGCCGGTATTTCACCTCGTCGCTCAGCAGACCCCTGATGTATTTCAGATGCTCACGATCGGGAAAGGCACCCGCAGCTCGACCGACTTCGCTTCCGTGGCCCGTCATGCCCGCCTTCCGCGTTTTCGCAGAAACGCCACGCCACTTGCAGGTTCCCGGCAACGAGCGGGGGCAGGCTCAAGTTTGGTTGATAATTGGCTCCGCCATGTTGCTAAGCCGGATTTGGGGATCTTCTGTCAGGCCGGTATCCAGTCACTGGCCGAGCCGTTCCTTGATACCACGTCCTGTCGCGCCGGCACCACGCGTGCACGGTGCGGCCGATTTTGAATTGGCGCGGCTGGAAGGCCTGCCTCAGCCGTTTCGGCTTCCCCGTGGGTTCGGCTGGCTGATGCGGCTGGTACCGGGGGCGGCGGCCTATGGCGGGCAGCTGCAGGATTTGCTGGCCGACCCCGGAAATGGCGGCGCTGCTGGCTTCGGCGCCGCAAGCGGGGCGGATCCTGCGCCCGCTGTGCCAGATGCTGGGTATCCAACCCGAGCCGGGCCTTTGGCGCGAGGACGCGAGCCGACGCCCCGGGGCGTGGTGCGTGCCACGCCTATCGACGGGGCCGGCCTCGACGACATGGCCGACCCCGACACGGGGACTCCGGATACCCCTCCGCGGGCTATTCCACCGGCTTCGCCGGCGGAACCTTGGCCCGCTCCGCCCGTCGGGTCAGGCTCGGAACCTAGCTAGCACGGCTCGCTCTCCGGCACTGGGGCTGCCCGTCCGTGCTTCCGGGGACGGCGGGACTGACCCGCCGCCGCTTGGCGCCGAGCTGCGAGAGACGGAACGGGCGGCACTCATCCTATCCTCGTCTCCTGGCGCGGGGGTGACGCAACGTGTGTTGTTGGGAACCCGATCCCGCTTCAGGCAATCGCGCTCTGGGATCATATGACGAAGCAACCGTATGCGGCCGACGCGGCGACCCGTTTCTTTCTAGCAACGGTGTGGTCGATCGCGTGCTGAAGCGGTTCCGCACCGGCTACATCGGCAAGGTGAGTCCGGTTCATTCATCTCTTTTAGGGCAGCTTCGACACGGCGGTGACGTGATTCTCGGGGCGTCGGGCGCCCCTGCATCCCGGCGGCATCCCGGGCTACCCAACGACGTCACGCGTGACGCTTACAGCCACGAGCTTTGTTTCGCCGGTTTTTGGCCTGGTCATGGGCCAACCCGAATTCCTGGCGTTCTACTGCTACGCCTATCCTGCATCCGAGGGCTTTTCCGAAGCGCGCCCGGAGCCGATGCAGCGTATTACGACAACGGGCCAGGACGGTGCGCGGGAGCGGCTGTGTCTGAGGCCGCTTAGCCCCAGCGGCGCACCCTCGAAGTGTCGAAATCGGCCGGACGAAATCGTCCTTAGTCCTTATAAGTGACCGGGGTCACAGCGCCGGTCCTGCCGCTGCATAGGGTGATTCCACCGGGGCGGCAGCAACTAGCGCCGCTTGAAACAATCGAGGGAACCATGTTCAAGCACACCTTATGGGCGTTCCTTAGACACTTCCTTGTCTCGGCCGCCATTGCTGCCCCTATCGCGAGCGCGGCCTATGCCGGCTCGGTGCTGACCTTCGTGACTGGGAATTGAAGGCATCGTGATGCTTAAGCGCGCAGTCCTTGCCCTGGCAGCCATAGCTGTGATCGGCGGGCTCTGCGTGCTGACTGATGCGGTGTTCTGGTACCAAGCCTGGACCAGGGCAGGCGCTGGTCCGCATCTGGGCAGGGGCGTGGGCCTGGAGAGGGCTTGGTGCTGCGCGTAGGCGTGCTGCCGCAACCCCTGCTGCGTAGAACCATCACGCTCTATGGTCGATACCGGCTTGCGTTCGAATGTATGCTCGGCGCGGGGTTGAGGCGGGGCGCCTGAGCCAAAGCTGGGTGGCTAGCGAGGGCCGCAACTAGAGCGGTTTCCGCTGACGTGGAACCGCTCTAGCTTTGCCTGCGAGCAGATTCACGCGATGTGAAC
>JAFAHH010000589.1 GCA_019237355.1 Acetobacteraceae bacterium
CGGCTTTGGAGTTTTGTTCGCGGGCTGTCCAGCACCGATAGAATTATCGCCATCGCGCTGAACAGCCCCGGCGGAAGCATCGTCGAGGCGGCGAAGCTCGCGCGCGTAATCCGCCGCGAGGGCGTGCCCGTAATTGTCCCGAGTGGCGGTGGATGTGCGTCCGCATGCTTTCTGATGTTCGCCGCCGCTCAAAAGAAGGTGGCCGCGGCAGATGCAGTGATCGGAGTTCATAGCGCCTCGCTGTTAGGGCACGAAAACCTGCTCACAATGGGCTTTACCACCGCCATGGCCCGAAGCGCGGCCGAATATGGCGTGCCCGCTGCCATCATCGGCCGAATGGTTCAGACCCCGCCCGGCACGCTCGCACGGCTCACGCACCAGGAACTCGCCTCGATGGGGGTGATTATTCTTCCCGCAAGCGCCGAGGCTCGTTCCGCACCCGGAGTGCCGAGCCAGCACGTTCAGGCGGCGACACCGCAGCCCTCAACAGCCGGAGCGGCGCCACCGCCCGTTGATTCCCTTTCCTTCCAGCAAGGATTGGCTGATCGCGCCGCATGGGAAGCTTGGTTACAAAGCACGAGTGGTGATTACCGGAACGGGGCGGAATATTGGGCCAATCAGCGCAGCCTCTCCAATCTCGGTGCTTGTACCGGACCCGGTGGGCTGTCCCTTGGGAACTGGACTTCCGGATGCCTCGCAGCGCGGCGCCGCCTTGCCTACTCGGATGCGCGCAGAAAGGTCGACCCAGAGTATAGGCTGGGGTGGAATAGTTTCTGACACCTCGGAAAGCTTCATCGATTCGGGTTCATCCCTTTATTTGCGCCTAGAGCAGATCGCGATCAGGTGGAATCGCCGAAGGCGATTCACATCGCGTGAATCTGCTCGCAAAACAATCTAGAGCGGTTCCACTTTAGTGGACCGCTCTAGTTTGAGAGCGCATCAGAGCGGTTCCGCCGCTCTGGCCAGGGTGGTTTCGATGAACTCCTGCTCGCTCCCCAGCCAATCGAGGGCGGCGTCCAGCTCGTTGGCGCTGACCCGGCCGAGCCCAGCATCTCCCCCAGCGAATGGCTAGCGGTCGCGGGATCCAGCATCTGCCCGGTGGCGAGCTTGGCGGCCGGGTCGCGCACCCGGGCGATGATCAGCGCCTGCGCGAGGTCGCGCCGCCGCTGCGGCGCTCGGCGGGGCAGAAGAGATTCGAGATCGATGCGGCGCGCCGTCCCGAGCGCCGCCAAAACATGGCTGTGCGGCAAGGCGCGAATGATCTCGATGGTTTGCGTCGCCGGCAGCAGGCGCTCACCCTTCAGCACAACGCGTAGTTGCTCGATCTTTTCGGGCCGGCCAACTCGAATCGCGCGAAAAAGTAAACGAATGGTTGATTTCCCCAACCCGATGTGTCTATGTATTGGTATTAGTCCAAATTAAGAGCAAGAGTCCCAGATGGCTTCAGCCACCCACACTCGAAAGAGCGCTTCTGCCGTCGCCGCCACTGCGGCACTCAATCCAATCATTCTGGAGAACCAGAAGAAAGGAAATCCTCCGAGCGAGTGGGACATGACGAATGCGGATAATTCCGGCGTCGTAGCTCAGCCCTCCCGCGTTATACCCAGCCTCGGGGCAACAACTGCGACGGCGGATGCTCCAGCCGCGCCCTCGCCGCTCCCCAGCAGCGGAGCCATGCCGAGCAGCTTTTCCGATGTTTTTGGTACGCCGCTCAATATCTGGGTCCCGAGTGAGGAGCCCTCGCCCCTTACCGTAACGATTACGGGGCTGCCGACCACCGCTACCGTGCTGCTGCCGGATGGAATAACCCCGGTCAGCGTCGGCGAAAGCCTATCCTTGGCACAACTAGCTGGGCTTCGGTTCAAGCCAGCACCGACCGCGACGGCGACTACCGGCCCACAAAGCTCAGAGCTCGAGTGGAACGAAGGGATTCCGGGCTGGCCGAGCACTCCGATGAGCATAACGATTCCCGCTGACCCGGCCGCAAGCACCGCAACATCGGCGCCTACGGCCACAGCGGCCACTACCACGGCCGCCCCCAATACCACCGCGGTTCCCAACGCCACGGCCGATCCCCCCAACACCACGGCCGATCCGCCCAATACCAACGCGGCCCCCATTACTATGGCGGACATGGCGGCCCCTAATACTATGGCGGCCGCCGCGGCTCCCAACACGACAGCGACCCCCGCAAACCCGAACCCTATCGTCCTCGAGAACGAAAAGCCGGGAGCGACCGACTGGCAAATCGCCCCGGGACAGGATTCTACAGAGATCGAAGGCTTTACCACCAACATCAGCACGCCTGTCGGAGGCACCGTTCAATTCAAAATCGATAACGAGACCGGTAACGGAAACTATCAAATCAAGATTTACCGGCTGGGCTATTACGGCGGCGACGGAGCCACCCTCGTCACCACCATAAACCACTCGGGCAACCCCGTTGTCCAGCCGGACCCTCTCGTCGATCCGACAACCGGCGCCACGGATGCCGGAAATTGGAGTGTGACCGACTCCTGGGCCGTGCCTTCCAACGCCACATCTGGCGTTTACGTCGCGAACGTAATCGATGGCTCGCAGATATTCCAAATCCCCTTCATCGTTACCAACCCCAGCTCGACCAGCAACATCGTTTTTCAGACCTCGGACGAGACCTGGCAGGCCTATAATGGTTTCGGCGGGGCCAATCTTTACGGCGGCGACGGTCCCTCAAATTCCGGGATCGACGACGGCGCCGCGTTTGCC
>JAFAHH010000595.1 GCA_019237355.1 Acetobacteraceae bacterium
AGGCCCGCACGATCCCACCGCGCCGCTCCGCCGAAATGATCGCGCTGGGGCGGGAAATGGCTCAATGGGTGAGGCTGGCGCGGGCCACGATCAGAGCCATTGAATGATGTTTTATCTCATACTTCCAGCAGCGCCGCTCGTCTCGCCTTTACTAGCGCCGCTCCTACTTCCAGCAGCACCTCTGCCGCTCTCACTTTCAGTAGCGCCGGTCGTGTTGCCTGTCGTCCTGGAAGTCCTGGAAAGCGTCTGATGACCGGAGGCGGCGGTGTCCGATTGGGGGGCCGTGCACCTTGGTGGGCAGCCTGGTCGCGGCCAAGGACCCCCCTCGATTTCGGTCGTGCCTTGAGCCATCGTTCGGGTGACAGTGCCTGGACCAAACAGCGAAACAAATGTTGCCAGCAGGCACAGAGCGACGGTCTTTTTGTCAGTCATGCTCCTGCCCTCCTTCTGGAGTTGGCCAGGGCTCGACCGGATCGACCCGCACATCTAACCCGTGGACTTCACCCGCCAGCCCATCACCATTCGAGGTGTGGTGGTGCGGCCTGTCCGCGCTAGTGGGATAAAACAGCCGTTCAACTGGGACTCGTCGATTTACCTCATTCTGTAATTGTTGCACAAGCTTGGTTGAAGGCTTTGGGTCGTCATCTGCGGCGAGAGTTCTATAACGCGCCCGCAATCTATCAACCTCTTTCTCCACATCAGGCGGCACGGTGTGAGCTTCAGCAATATCCTCTACAACCACGCCCATACTTAGCGACAGCTGCCGGTAACCCGAAAAGAGCACGCTATACCGCTTGATCCGGGCGTCTACGCGCAGCACTGGTTTCAGGGCAGCTAAAAAGGTTGCTATTGCCGCGATAACGCCCCAGGCCACCTTCAGGGCTGGATATACCGTCCAAATAATCCAGCCAGAGACTCCGCTTGCACCGGAGCCGGTTACGATCAGTATCTCTAGCCAAAATGCGCCGCTGCTGAACAGGTGTAGACGATGACCGTAATAAAGCTCGTTTAGCAGGCAGTTGCGGCGAAGGTCGTAAATGCGATCCAGCTTCGCCACGAGGTCGACGTAAGCTGATCGCTTCTGTCCACCTTTTGCCGAATCGGCAGAGTGCTCCTGGCGTTCTGCAGGTTCGCTCGAAACGGGCTGTCGATCGCTGCCTTGGCGCCTTGCCATTCCCGTGCTCCTGTGGGGACGTGACAGTAGCACGAGAGGGTATCGGCCGCTCGTGCGGGTGGGCGACCTAAGCCGGCAGCCCGTCTTGCCGCACCGGGCGCAGCGCAGCGGCAGCTCGAGCAAGAAGCGACGGGAAACCCTGACGGATTGCGGCCACTCCGGATGCTGCCTGAAGCCGTCCCGATAGCCGCGTGAGTTCGCGGTTTGTCCGCTTATGTTCCGGCCCCTTCAGGGGCGGGCGGCGGCTCAGGGACGGGTGGCGGCCCGAGAAACGCTGTCAGCAAAAGCATCGCAACGACCGCGAGGGCAACGATCGTAAAGCCGTCCTCATAGGACAACACATTGGCTTGGTTTCGGACTGCCTGACTCAGCAACGACGCAGCCCGCGCCGAGGCGTGGCTCAGCCCCTCTGATTGTGCCAAAAGGCCGCCCGTATAGGCGTCGAGGCGTTCGTTCACCGATATGCCGCCCGACTGAACGTGCAGCCCGACGAGGTTCGATGCGACCTGCTCCCGCACCCGCACAAAAGTTTGCATGAACGCATTCCCGATCTCGCCACCGAGCAGGCGCGCGGTCTGGAGAAGAACGCCAAACGTAAGCGCGTCTGCCGGACGCAGGTGCCGCACGGCAAACAGAAGCAGCGCGATCAGCGCCGCTGACTGACCGAACGCCTGGAGGATCTGCGAAGGGAGAAAATCGTCCGTCGCCCAGTCGCGCGTGACCCCGGAGGCCATCCAGCAGGCGATGCCCACTGCGCCAAGTCCCGCGGCGAGCATGATGCGCGGGTCAAGCCAGCGCAGAGCGGTCGCGATCAGCGGTGCCAGCAAAAATTGCGGCACGGCGATCCACACCAGCACCTTACCCACTTCGAGAGACCGGAAATTCTGGATGGTGGTAAGGTATTGCGGGATCACATAACTGGTCGAAAGAACGATGAAACGATACAGCACCAGGATCGCCATCACGAGTGCAATGTTCCGGCGCAGCAGAAAACCTGGGTTGATCCAGGGGTGTTCGGCAAGCAGGATTTGCAGCACGAAAGCCGCGAGCATCACCAAACCGCCGAGTAGCAGGCCGCACACCAAACCGGAGTTCAGCCAATCGAGCCGGTTTCCTTGATCCAGTGCCGCGTAGACCATCGAGAAGCCGGAGGCCGCGTAGAACATGCCCCAGAAATCCGCGTTGCGCACCGCGTCGCGGTTCACGGCCGACTTCGGTATCCCGAAATGGATGCAGGCAAGCATTGGTACGGCGAGGATCGATCCCTGCCAGAAAATCCAACGCCAGGAGAGATGGTCGAGGTAGAAGCCCTCAAGCGAGGCTGGGATGTTGAGCGACAACTCAAGATTCAGACCATAGGCGGCGAGGCCATACGGCCAAAACTCTGGCTTCAGGCTTTGTAGGACAAAGCCGATCGTAAGCGGGATAAAGGTCCCTGAACTCAGTCCCCCAATCGACTGCCCGACCAGCAGGGTTGGAAGATTGGGTGACAGCGGGATGAGCGCTGATGTCGCGGCGAAAACGCCTGCCGAGATCATAAGCACGCGCCGGGGGCCGAACACGAGCCCGAGCCACGCCGCGAGGGGGCCGATGCACATCTGACCAACCGTGGACGCGGTGGTGATCCAGGCGCCCTCGTCAAACCCCGCATGGACCGCGCCCCGCAAATCGGCGAGCCCGAATGTCGTGATCCGGCTATAGAGGGTCGAAATCACCGCTCCGAGCAAAACCGCCGTGATCCCGACGAAAGGCCGGGTGCACATCGGGGCGGGGGGCGCGTAATGATGCTCCGCCGGTGCGAGACGGGTCAGCGACGCGCCGCTCATTCCGCGTTGCCTTTCGCGCCCTCTTCGTCCGTGTGAATGGTTGACTCGACGGACATCCCGGGACGCAGCCTGTCCGCCAGCCCGCCATCGTCGTCCAGCGAAATCTTGACGGGAACACGCTGTATGACCTTGGTGAAATTGCCGGTGGCATTGTCAGGCGGCAACAGCGCGAATTGCGCGCCGGTGGCGGGCGACCAGGAAGCTACATGGCCATGCAGCACGACCCCGGGAAATGAATCGACACGTATCTCGGCCCGCTGCCCGGTCCTGATATGAGTGAGCTGCGTCTCCTTGTAGTTCGCGATCACGTAGAGATGCGGAAGCGGCACCACCAGTATTACCTGCGTACCGATGCCGACATACTGGCCAGGATAGACCCGGCGTTGCCCGACCATGCCATTGGTCGGCGCGGTGATTCGCGTGTAACCGAGATTGATTCGGGCGACATCCCGCGCCGCCTTCGCCGCCTTGAGGTTCGCCGCGAGCTGGGCCTCTTGCGTCTGTTGCACCTGGAGCTGGCGTTTCGCCGCCTCCAACGCGGCTCCCGCCTGCATCACCTGTGCCTCCGACAGTTTCTCCGCCGCGTCGGCCTGCTCCACCGCCTGCTCCGTTCCCGCAAGCCGTGTGGCGAGCAGTTTACGTTGTCGCTCAGCTTCTAGCCTGTTGCGCAGCTCGGTCGCGCGGTTTCCTTCGACTTGCGCCGAAGCCGCGGCGATGTTGGCGGTTTGCAGCAGCTCCTGCGACTTCAGGTTCGTAATTGCCGCCTCTGCGCCGGCAACGTTCGCCTCGGCCTGGTCGAGCTGTGCGCGGAACGGCGCGTCATCAATCTCGACCAGGAGATCGCCCTCGCGCACCATCTGGAAATCAGTAACCAGGAGGTTGCTGATGCGGCCCGCGATCTGAGCAGAAAGGGGAGTCAAATCGGCTTGCAGATAGGCGTCGTCGGTCCACTGCGCGCCGGCTGATCCGACCCACCGGTTCCAGTTGACGATCACCAGCAAAGCAAGAGCGGCCGCCAACAGAACCGCGAAAAGCCGCGGCATTAGGTCGAGCAGGCGCTTCCCAATAGCGCCAATGGACGCGGCCTGTTTGTCACCTCGGTGTCGTCGCAATAACAACACGATTCTGGCCGTCCTCGCAGACGCGCCGGGGCAAATTCGCGGATAGATCACGAATTCGCCGCAGCGGGCATCTCACGAACTTGAGTTTGGCAGGAAGAATGGCGCCGAAGCAACGCTCGCCCCGACCTCTAGCGCCGAGCGACGGAAATAGCAGTGGCGGAGGTCAGCGCGGCCGTTTGCAGGGAGCAAGAAAAGGCAATACTGGTCTCAAATATTGATCAAGCCGAAATGGTCCGAGTCGGGCCGGCCCGGCCGACCGCCGTGTCTACAACTGGCAACCCGGCCAACTGTTCGCCCCCGACAAGGAGTGTCCATGAGCGCCCTGATTCACCCGAAGACAATCATGGTTGACGGACTGTCGGTCCGCTACGCCGAAGGCGGCCAAGACGG
>JAFAHH010000923.1 GCA_019237355.1 Acetobacteraceae bacterium
AGCTCCTGCCCCAGCATCCGCTCGATCTTATTCTCCCCAGAAACCCAGCGCCCCGGCGGCAGCCCGAGCACTTTGAGCCGTTCGTTGAACTCCCGCCGCACCGGGTCGGCGATTAGGTTCCAGCGCGGCCGGGGCAGGGCGCAGCGGAGGATTTCATCCGGCCGGGCCGGGTCGCTCCCCTGGATGCCGAAATCCTCGATGAACTGGATCTCGCCCGCCCGCCCAGAGGGGATCAGCACGCGCAGATGATGCGGCCAGTCCACGGCCGGGCAGCCAAATCCGACGACATTCGGGGTGGAGGCTTGTTTGGAAGGGCGAGCCCCGGTTTCCACTGGTTGCGCCTCGAGCGATCGTGGCCTCTGTTTGAGAACGCGATTGACGCTCTCCTCGAGCGATCGTGCTTTAGGCTCGGTCCGGCGCCGGATGGAGATGGCCTGGCTCCCTTCCAGCAGGCGGGTCGAGCCGCTGCCCAATTTCTTTCGCATGACGATCGCATTCATGCGGCCACCGGCATCGTATCGGGCTGCTCGATGCAGTCACGCGGGTCGGGGATTTCCAGCCGAAGTTCATTTACAAAGGCGATCAGATCGGCGCCGGTGGGGAATTGGACGCGTGTCACCTCGGTGGTCAGCGCCGGTTCGGAAGGGACGGTGTCCTGAATAGTCGTAATCAGCTTATTCAGCCCATTGCCGTCGAGCCACACATCGCTCCCGAAGCGAAGCCACACCGCCCTTTCGTTTTGGCCTACACTAAGGCGAAACACTAAAGCCTTGGCATGAACCTTGGTCAGGGCCGAAGCGATCGCGTGCACTTCCGCGACGCTGTTGCGCTTTAAGTCATACTTCAGAATGGCCGGCCGGGTTTGGTCGACCCATTCGTGCACGGTTGGTGGCCGGTCTACGTCAGGGTCGGGGCCGGGCTTTGCCTCCGCCTGCGGGCCCCGGTTAGGCCGGATAGTGAAGGTCTCCGTGCCTTCGAGCTCGTTATCGACAGCCAGAGCACGGATAATCACCTCGCCCATGCTGTCGACCGGGAATGGCTCGTTGTAAACGGTCCCCATCTCCTTAGGCGACCTGCCGTCCAGCGTGTAGCGAATGCTGGCGGCGGAGGGCCGGGCTAGGAGTTTCACCAGCCTTCCCGATGCCGAGGGAATAATCTCGTGCTGGATGGTAATCTTATTCTTCCAGACCGTCGGTTCGCCAGTTGGATGCATGCCTTTCGGATCTACAGCAAGGAACGAGAGCCGCAGCTCCGATGTCTTAAATCGGCGGTCCGTCAGCTCCGGGCTATTTTCGGATACCGCCGTGCCGATGGCCCAATGGATCCGCGGGTTCGACCCCGAATCGAGCGCCTGGACGGTTAGCCAAACCTCGCCGGTGTGTGGATCGCGCGAGTCCTGCGCCACATTGACTCGGGTCTTATCTGGCGCAAACGGGCCGCGCTCGAGCTTGCCGTTCTCGCGATCGCGCCATTGGCCTTTGGTGATCGCGAGCCGCCTTACTGCATCCAGCCCGCCCGGCGGCAGCCAGACAAATTCGGGCTTTTCCTTCGCCTTGGCGGTGATGTCGGACCAGGGGAGGGTCTTGAACGCATCGCCGGAGGGCCAGAGCTGGTCGACGATGCGGTCTCGCAGCATGTCGGCGCGCGCTTCGGGGTTTGGCTCCAGCTTGCCGGATTTTTGCAGGGCCTGCTCGACTGCCGCTTCGCCCGCCAGCACGTAGGTGCCGTTCTCGTCCTTGGTGCGCAACGTAAGGCTTGCCTCGAGCAGGCCGGTGCTCTTGTCGGGCTTCTTGCCCGGGTACCAGATACGGTTAAAGGCCTGCTCGATGGTGGTGAGCACGTCGAACTCGGCCTGGTGGCGGCGATCCTCGACTTCGCTTCGGAGCGGATCGTCCTTGCGCAACTCGCGCAATACTTTTTCCGCGGCGTAGAGGCGGCGCATCGCCCCGTCAAGGCTCGCGAGGTGCGTGGGGCTGCCGGTGACCACCAGAAAATTATTCTTCTGCACGAAACCGGCGAACAGCTTCTCCGCCATCTCGGGCGGCATTTTGCTATCCGGGTTCAGGACGATCAGCTTGCGCTCTTTCGCGAGGTCGATGGCCCCGATTTCGGGGAGCGGCAGAACCTCCTTATAGGCCCGCCCAGTCCCGGGCGCGAAAATCTGTTTCAACCGATCCTTCAGGCCCTGGTCGATTTTGGGCGCCGGCGCATTCTCGGCCTCGCTCTGGAGGCGCTTGGTAATATTCTCCTGCGGCGCGAAGTAAACCACGTCGCCCGCGCCGCGATGCAAATACCAGGCCTCTTTCAGCAACAGGTCGAACGCTTTGGCGAATTCGGCCGGCTGCCGGGCAGGAGCGACCAGGCATTCGATGACCTGCTCCTTCGTCAGCCCCGCCTTCGCATCAAGACCGCGCATGAGTGACGCCGCAAGCAGCACATTGGCCACCTGGGCTCCGGCATCGCTGCCGACCTCGCGGTTGATGATTTCGGCATGCGCCTGGCCGCCATCGGCAATGTCCTTCGCAACTGCCTCCTGCAGATCAGAGAGCGGCAGCACCTCGTTGCGCATATCGGGGTCGTTCAGGTCCATGTGCTGGACGCCGATCAGATGCACATTGTCGGGACGCTTCTCCGCCCACACATCGCGCACGACCCGGCCAACGAGCCGAAGCAGGCCGCGCGTCTGGCGGAACCTTTCATTGTTCCGAAATAACGCAACCAAGTCCCGGAGCCGCGGATGGAACGGATAGCAGCGCCGGATCTGCTCGGCGTATTGCTCCGGCGTCATCGCCACGATGCGCGACCGCACCGCCTCATCCATCGACTTCGCATAGGCGGCCGCGACTTCATCCACCTCTCGCGCGCCGGGAAGCTTTTCGAACAGGCGTTTGCGCAGGATATCGAAGATCTCGGTCGTATTGAGGGCTACGGGGGTTATCTCCTTCACCCCGCGATTGGCCTCTTGCCTAATATTGTTCAAGGCCTGCGCCAGCATTTTGGAGGCGTTGGTATAGGCTGCGGATAGGTTGGAAAGGATCACCATGGTCCGCGGCAGTTTCAGCACAGCGGAAAACAGAGTCCCGAGCGCATAGGTCGCAGTATTCGCGAGCGTCCCCTGGCCCACGGTGATGGTGGAGGCGTAATCGATCCAGGGCGGAAGCTCATCGAGCATGATCAAGGTGGGCTGATCGCCAATCAGCCCAATCCAATCCTTCTCATCCGGCGCCTTCGGCCCCGGATTCCAGAAGCGGGCAAACGCCTCCGCCTTGCCCAATTGGCTCGCGATCTCGCCCCAAATGTAGTGATCCGGGTTGTTCCGGCCCGAGAACGCCACCACCCGCGCCGCGCCAAAACTATTCGGGACCCGGATACCTGTGCCATCGAGCACCCGTTGGCGCAGCTCTGGCGATTTGGCGATCAGCCCAAAAGCCACCATGAGATGGGTCTTACCGCCGCCCATCGCCTGGGTAAGGGTATAAACGCCCTGCTCGCTCCGCCCATCGAGCCGGGCAATGCCGAGCTCAAAGAGCTGCTTCATGCCGCTCGTTACGTGGTTGCGGCTGAAGAAGCGGTCGGCATCGGCCTCCGCCGCCCGAACCACCTGGGCGAGATCTTCGATATCGGGTTCCGGGTCAGCCCGCAGCACACTGGCATGCGGCGTGCAGGCTTGGCGGACGGTTTGGAGCATTGGCGAGCCTCGTCGGGAGTACGAATTTTCCCGCCAATATTACAACCATAAGTTGCTAGCTTGCTAACCCTGGCGGCTGGCGGGGTAGATCAGGGCGAGCACGCGGGAACTATCCGCACTGCGTAATTCGTCTTTATCAAAGCGCGCTTAGCGGTCTGGAGTGGGGGACTTTAGGTAAAGTCATGCCGCTCTAGGAACTTTGGGGTTTCAGGCTTTTCGACGATTCCGCCTCAAGCTGCGGGGCCGGTTTCGTGGGGTCTTGACAACTGAGGGTTGTTTGTGTTCTTTTTGCGTTCATGTCTGTGGCCGCCTCTCAACCCGCAACAAGCCTATCGCACCGCCTGGGCCTGACCATTGCCGGGCTGTGTGAAGCGCTGGCGGCACGCATGGCCCGGGACCGGACGGCGGTGCCGCTGCTCTTTCTGGCCTGGACGCGGCTGCGCCGGCTGGCGGTGCGGTTTGAGGCGCTGTTGGCGGATTTCCGCGTCGGCCGGCTTCCCGCGGCGCGGGCCCGCCGGTCGGTTGAGAATTTGCCGCAACTGCCCAACCTGGCGGGCTTGCCTCCGCCGTACCGGGCGCCGCGCGAGTCTGGCTGGCTGCTCCGGCTGGCGCCGGAGTCGGCGGCCTTTGCCGGGCAGGTCGAGTATCTGCTGGCTGATCCGGAGATGAAGGCACTGCTGGCCGAGTCGCCTCAGGCGGGCCGTATGCTGCGCCCACTCTGCCGGATGCTCGGGATTCGGGCTGGGCTGGAGGTTTTGGCCGTGCGAGGCGAGCCGGCCACCTCGCCTGCCAAAGGGGTTGGCCTTGGCGATACGGCGGCGGCCGCGGCAGGCTCTCCGAATACCCCTCCGCGGGCTATTGCACCCGCTTCGGCGACGGCTCCGGGTTCCGAATGCGCAAGCACCGGGTCCCGTTTTGCAGGGCAAAATGGGGGCCCGGGATTCGGGTCCCGAGCTTGGCCCGCTCCGTCCGCGCGGCATGGGCAACCGGCCCGGACGCCTGTCGTCGGCGCCGAGGCGGGGGCTGACCCGCCGCCGGCATTGTCCTGGGGCCGAGCCGAACCGGGCTGAGCGGCCCGCGTTGCGGCGCGCCGATGACGTTTCGTAGTCGAAACATGATCGGCGCCGGCGCGCGAGGGATGCAAACAGGTGACTGGGCGTGCGGCCGGATTTCTCTCCCGCCCCCCTCCGTGCCAGGCTGCCCGGCATGATCGCCCCCATCCACCCTGTGACAGCCGCCGCGGTGGTCCTCGCCACCGCGGTAACCGATGCCGTCTACGTCATGTTCACCGCCGCCGTTGCGGCGCGCCGCCGGGTGCCTGCCGCGACCTGGAGCGCCGTGTGGTACCTCCTCTCCTCCTTCGCGGTGATCAGCTACACGGAAAACTGGGTCTATGTGGGATTTGCCGCGCTCGGGTCCTGGATTGGGGCATTCGCCTCGATCACGTTCCTGCACCGCTCCGGCGCGCCGCCGCCGCCGGGTGGGGCCGCGCTCGGTGCCGCACCCGAATGAGCGCTGCTGCCCGGCGGATTAGAGCGCGATGGCTTGAGGCGGAATCGTCGGAAAGCCTGAATCGCGCTCTCAAAATCAGAATCCTAGAGCGGGATGACTTGACCCTGGGGTCATCCCGCTCTAGCGCCCAGGGCTACCCAACAACCCAGAGCGGGATGACGACTTTAGGTAAAGTCATCCCGCTCTCGGACCTTTGGTTTTCAGGGCGCGATTCAGGCTTTCCGACGATCGGGACCCCAATCCGGGTCCCCATTTTGCGCGCAAAATGGGAGCCGGTGCTCGCGAATTCGGACATGGGGTCTAGGAAGGACTCTCGAGGATTCTTCCAAAGTACTCCCAATGCTTCCCCGTCCAGCGTGCGAGCTGCATTTGCCGGATGGGATGGTAATTGGCCGGGCCGGTATTCACCTTGATACCCGGCAGGAGCGTGGGAATCTCCAGATCATGCAGGCTTGTCGCCTGCTTCATTATGTTTTCCCGGCTGAAATCGCCGTCGCATTGCCTCAGCGTTTGCAGCATCGTCTGGCTGACGCCGTAGGCAACCACGTAGAGCCCATCGGTCAGGTCGGCGCCTGGCATGTATTTCGTCATGAAACCGCGCCATTCCTGCATCCCGGGGTCGCTGTTCCAGCGTGGATCGGCCGGGTCCTTCAGATAGCCAGCGCTGATCATGCCGATCGCCTTCTCTGGCCCGGCGGGCTCGATCACGGAACCCGCCGAAATGGAGACGTTGCTCATGAAAAACAGCGGCTTCCAGCCTAGTTCAGGAAGCTTCCGGATAAGCTGCGCGGCCGGCTTGGGGATGGCTGCGGCGATCAGCACGTTTGCGCCTGCCGATTTTAGCGTGACCACCTGAGAGTCGATTGTGGGGTCACTTACCTCATACGAAACTGCCTTTACAACCATCTTTTCGAACTTATCACCGAGTCCAAGGCGGAGCCCGATGACGTAATCCTTTCCAAAATCATCATTCTGATAGAGGATCCCGATCCTCCCGTCGGGCTTGTTCTCTAGGATGTATCGGCCATAAATCCCCGCCTCAACCCGGTAGCTCGGTTGCCAGCCGATGGTCCAGGGAAAGTGCTTATAATCGCCCCATTTGTCAGCGCCGGTCGCGACAAAGAGCTGCGGAACCTTCTTCTGATTGCAATACCGCTGAATGGCCGTGTTGGTAGGCGTACCCAAGCAGTTGAACAAGCAGGCTACCTGATCCTGCTCGATCAGCCGCCGTGCTTGCTCGACCGTGCGCGGTGGGCTGTATCCGTCATCTAGCGATATGAAATTGATCCTCCGGCCGGCAACTCCGCCATTGTCATTCACCATTCTCCAGAATGCCGCATCGCATCTGCCGACGGCGGCGTATGTGGATGCTGGGCCGCTATACGGCATGGTATTGCCGATTTCGATCTCGGTCGCCGTCACGCCGGGCGTTTCTGCCGCGGCACGCTTCCCGCGAGCGAGAGTACAGGACCCGGCCGCAACACTCCCCTTGAGCAAATCCCTACGCCGCATCGCTTATTCTCCTCCTCCTTCGCTCGCACTGATCCGCAAAATCAGGCTTTCAACGAACCCCGCGATCCCAAATGGCATAAGGTACATGAAGCCAATGAGGATCAAGCCGTACACCGCATCTGGCGCAGCCTTCGAAATTCCTTCTGCGACAGCCGGGACAAACACGATGAACAGGCCGCCAAAGACCGGCCCAAGAATCGAGGCGATCCCACCAGCGACCAAGCCTACGAAGAGCACAATTGAGAGCAGCACAGTGAAGCTATCGGGCGAAACGAACTCGACCGCGATGGCGCCGAGTGATCCGGCAATGCCGGTGTACAGCGCACTCACTGCAAAAACACCGGTCTTTACCAGGGCCGTGTTCACGCCCATCGCTTCGGCTGCGAGCGCATGGTCACGGATTGCGATCAATGCCCGTCCGGTCCGGCCTGTTACCAGATTGTAGGCCACCAGAAATAGCGCCAATGCCAGCGCGAGCGAGAACAAATAGAGCCATTGATCAGCCGTGAGAGGTAGGTCAAAGGGCGGGTCCGGCTTGCTGATCACGATGCCTTGCACCCCGCCCGTCCAGCCCTCGAGGTAGCTTGATTTCAATATCTGCGGCACGGCTACGGCAGTCGCAAACGTGGTGAGCGCCAGATACACTCCGCCCAGGCGCAACGCCGGGAAGCCCAAAAGAAAGCCAAAGCAGCCGCAAAGGGCGGCCGATACGGGTACTGTAAGCCAATAGGGCACAGCGAAATCGGCCATCAAAATCGCCGTCGTGTAGCCGCCGATTGCGTAGAAGGCTCCATGGCCCAAAGAGATTTGCCCATTATAGCCGGTGAGTAGGTTCAATCCCAGAACCGCGATCGCATATGCAATGGCGCTCGTCGCTCGAAACAGTTGATAGCCGGGCAGGACAAAAGCCAAGACGATAGCGACCCCGACAATCAGCGTGGCAAGCAGCTTTCGGAGACCTTGCGGACGAGCTCGCAGCTTGCAGGCTGCCGGCGCGGGCCA
>JAFAHH010000983.1 GCA_019237355.1 Acetobacteraceae bacterium
TCGAACTCAACCCCATGCCGACGCAAAAAGGCGCGGTACTCGTCTTGGAACGATAGGCGCCGGTGGTGCAGGTCCTGGTGGGCGACGTACTCAATGACGTTCTCCAGGGTCGATTCCGAAACCGAAAAGGCGCCGTACCCCCTCTGCCACTGGAAGGGGGTTCCTGCTTTAGCCCTCAGCATCTGGCTGGAGCTGACCTTGAGTTTGGCCACAAGGGTGGCGACGCTCAAGGAGCGCGCCAAGCAACAGACCACGTGGACGTGATCGGCGACGCCGCCGACCCGAATGGCCGGGCAGCCCAGGTCACGCGCCGTGGCGGCCAGGTAGGCGTGAAGGTCACGGCGCAGGGCCTCATCGGCCAGGGTGGGGGCACGATCTTTGGTGGAAAAGATCAGGTGAACCAGCAAGCGGGCGAGGGATTGAGGCACACGGATATAACATGATTTATGTGTGTATTTGTCAATCCCTCCAAGACCGCACGTTTCTGCCGCCCCTTCAGGGCTAATCCGCAAGCAGATGAATTGTGGGTGGGAAGCGTTCCCAGGGTAAACCCTGGGCTAGGTTCCCTTGGCCCGTTGGGCCGTAAAAGCGTCCGCTGGAAAGGAGTGGGGTCAAATCCCAGTTTTCAACGTTTCTACTCGTCTCCTGCGCTGGTGCGGCGTACGGTACGATTCGGTTGTCATGGTGCGAGTCTGGCGTATCGAGGTACCCCAGAGTTGAAAGTTGATTCTGCTGAAAAACCCTGTCGGAAATACGGTTAGGGTCCGGTAAGATTGGGTGGTAAGCTCCTTCTCGATGAGCCTGCCGCAGTTCGACCCCCCAGGGTCGTTGTTCGAGGACGTCGGCTCGATCGTGCCGGCGCTCTTTGACGACCGAAATAAGTACCAGCTCTTTGCCCAGAAGGTTTGGCCGGTGTTGGTCGGCTGCCGCGAGCAACTGGCCGAGTGTTACACCCCGGAGAACGGCCGGCCCGCCCTTGAACCGGTGGTGTTGCTGGGGGTGCTCATTTTTCAGTTTCTGGAACGGGTGCCCGACCGCCAAGCCGTCGAGCTGGTCAAATACCACCTGGGCTGGAAACGGGCCTTGCATCTCAGCCTCAGCGATCCCGGCTTCCACCCAACCACGTTGGTCTACTTCCGGCAGCGCTTACTGGCGCACGCCAAAAGTGATCTGGCCTTTGGGGCCGTGCTCGAAGCGCTGCGCCAGGAAGGGCTACTGCCCAAACGCTGCCGCCAGCGGCTGGATTCCACCCACGTGGTGGCCGCCGTGGCCAACCTCAGTGCGTTGGAGTGCGTGCGCGAGACGTTGCGACTGGCCCTGCAAGAGTTGGCCGGGGCGCTGCCCGAAGCCGCCCGGCCGGCCTTCTGGCCGTTGCTATGGGAACGCTACGTGGAGAGTAAACTCGATTACCGCAGCAACGCCGAAGCGCTGCAGGACAAGTATCGCCAGGCCGGGGCCGACGGGTTCTCGCCTGCTGCACTGGCTGGAGGGCCGGAGGAGCGACCTGCGTTACGGCACCCAGGTGGAACTGCTGGCCGAGGTGCTGGGCCAGCGCTTTGCGCTGCAAGTCAACGGCCCGCAACCCCTCGAGCAGAGTGAAGGCAGCGCCGTACAGAGCCCGCACGACCCCGACGCGCAGTACGCGGCCAAGGGCCAGGGCAAGCAGCACAAGGCGTGGCTGGGCTATAAGGCGCAAGTGGCCGAGACGTTACCGGAAGCAAATCGGCCGGCCTTTGTGCTGTCGATCGTCACGCAGCAGGCCACCCAAGGGGATGAACCTGGTCTGGATCAGACCCTGGCGGTGCAGGCGCAAAGCGGCTTGGAACGGCCCGCCGAACTCTATGTCGACGGGGCTTACATCTGCGGCCCGCGCTTGCAGCGGGCTGCCCAGGAAGGCTGGTCTTTAATGGGCCCGGCCCCACCCAGCCCGCGCCGGCCCGGGGTGGAGCGCTTGCCGGTCGAAGCCTTCCAGGTCGATATTGGGCAGCGACGAGCCTGCTGCCCGGCCGGTCAGCAAAGTGGCCATTGCAGCCGGTTAGAAGCCCGCCAAAAGACCGGTGGCGTGAAGGTCTCCTACCGTTTCGAGTGGCGCAAACGCGATTGCCAAAGCTGTCCGTTGCGCGAAAAATGCGTGCCGCCCGGCCAAAAGCACCGCAGCCTTACCGTGGGCGAGCACCATGAGTTTTTGCAGCAACGTCGCCAAGAACAAAGCAGTGAGGCCTTCCAGCAACAGATGCACCGGCGCAACGCCATTGAAGGCACCTTGAGTGAACTGGCGCGTGGCCACGGGCTGCGGCGCAGCCGTTACCGGGGTTTCGCGAAAGTCGAGCTGCAGAACCTCCTCATTGGCACGGCTTGTAACATCAAGCGGTGGTTGCGGTACCTCATAACCAAAGCAAAGGGCACTCAAACCCGAGCTCCCGGGTTGCATTTAAACTTTCAGAGCCCTCAAAGGCGGCGTTTTGGCGTGTTTGCACAAGCTTTTTGGCCGAACCTTTTCTCCTGGCCAGCCCTGTCACGGCCTTCTGTTAGCGGCTAACCGCCAACCTACCGGTTTTTCAGCGCAATCAAAATTGAGATCTGACCCCCACTTCTGTTCAACGCTCCGCAGACGGTTTGCAGGAGCACCTCCTAACTAAGCCGTTCAAGCCGAATCAAGACGAGCCGCATTTGTGAGGTGCGAAATACATATCTATCGTAATACGATATAACTCATCGAAGTGGGCTTGGCAAGTGAAAATCCGTCGTCGTGACTCGCCGCAGGGCGACCTTGCGCAGCCCAGCGCGCGCTTTCCAGTAATTTGCCTCCTCGGTGAACGGTGCACGCCCCTCGTTCGCGGGCTGGTAGACCTGAATGCAACCCTTCGGCCACGGCCTCCCATCCTGACCGAGGGTCACAGGCCAGGACCCGGCTAGCATGCTCCCCGCGGCTGGCTGAAGGATCAACTGCCGGGGGCGCGTAGCCAAGCCAACATCTAATCACTGATGACATCGGGGTTGACCACGCTCCAGCTGGGAGACAGAACTAACCCGGCCTATCTCCGCTCCAGCCGACGACGCGTGTACCGGG
>JAFAHH010001052.1 GCA_019237355.1 Acetobacteraceae bacterium
TGGCCCGCGAATTTTTGCGCGGCAACCGTCATAACTTTCTGCAAGGAGTAAACATGCCGGCTACGCTCAGCACCGCGACAAAGGCTTTGAAAGGAACCGCGCGCCCCGACCGCGCCCCTAAGCCGGATCCCGCAACGCCTTATCTTATTCAGCGGTCCCGCCTGCGCTGAAGCACCTCTCCGAACGGGCGCAATGCGAGTGGAAGCGACTGGCGCCGGCGGCCGTAGCCCTCGGCACATCCCGGAGCACGGACGAGCTGGCATTCGGGTTACTTTGCGAAGTTCTCGCCCGCGAGGCTGAGGCCCGGGAAACCATCGAGCGCGAAGGCTACAAGGTTCCCACTGCGGACGGCGGAAAAAGCCGCACCCGGCGGTCAGGGTTGCAGAAATGGCGACAGCGCAGGCCACGCGGCTGTTCGCTGAATTCGGGCTAACGCCCCGAGCGCGCCAAGGCGTTGCGGAGACGCCCAGCAAACGGAGAACCCCTGCGATAAGCTCAGACGACTGCAGGCGTGGATGCCTTGCCCGCCGATAAGGCCAATCTCCTTTTGGGCCGCGCCCAGTAAAAGATTGGCTCTGACAGAGCTGCAATGGCGACCTGCGAGTCCAGTTGGCTGGCGTGAGTTGAACGGATTATGAGATATCCGTTTTACCGCTAGCTGGAAAGTGAGATCATCTCCAGCGCCGGACTGTACCTGAGTCGATATCGAACAGGTCTAGAACGCGCCCGACGGTCTGATTGATGAGGTCGTCAATTGAGAGCGGGCGCGCATAAAAGGCTGGCACCGGTGGCGCGATGATAGCGCCCATTTCCGATAGCTGAGCCATAGCCCGCAGGTGACCCGTATGGAGCGGAGTTTCCCGTACCATCAGGACAAGCCTTCGTCGCTCTTTCAACACCACGTCGGCGGCTCTTGTCAGCAGGTTCGAGGTCACACCGGTTGAAATCTCCGCCATGCTCCGGACCGAACAGGGTGCGACGATCATGCCACGGGTCTTGAAAGAACCGGAAGAAATAGCAGCAGCGACGTCGTGATGGGGGTAGACCTGACTCGCCATGGATTTTACGTGGGCTATTTTCAGATCCGTTTCGTGAGCGATCGTGACTTCAGCGGAGCGAGACATCACGAGATGCGACTCAATAGAAAGCTCCCGTAAAAGCTCGAGCAGCCGGATTCCACAAATGACTCCTGAAGCTCCGGAAATTCCAACGATGATGGGCAGGTTGCCGGTCACGTTTCGGCTCTTCGCGTCTGAATAGGATTGCTAGCTTAGTCAGTTCGCCGCCTAATAACAGCCCTCGGAGGCAGCGTAGGGAAAGAGATACCCCGCGCACTCCGCAATAGCCGAGATCACCTGGAGACAGTTCATGCTAGAAAATGCTGGCCTGTCAGGCTCAAAGACCACCTCCCCTACCTTGCGAGACTGGCTTGACCGCCTGGCAGCTTCCGGCCGTCTTGCCGTGATGCGGCCCGGGATTGGGCTGGTGTATGAATTGGCCGCAATCGCAAACCGGCTCGATGGGACCAAGGCGAGCTTTTTCCCTCACCCGGACGGCCACTCTGGCTCCGTGGTGTCCGGGCTGGTCTCGAGCCGGGCCTGGATGGCTGAAGCGCTCGGCGTCGGGCAGGCTGAGCTATTGCAGCACTACCAAACGGCGGCCGCCAATCCGCTTGCATGGCGTGAGATTTCAGGCGCACCCTGCCAGGCTGTGGTGCATCAGGAAAACATCGACCTGCTGAAACTGCTCCCCATCCCCACGCATAATGAGTTCGACAGCGGGCCGTATATCTCCGCTGGCCTGACAATCGCCCGCGATCCGGAAACAGGGGTCCAAAATGTGGCGATCCACCGCTGCCAGGTCAGTGGGCCGGACCGGCTTGGCATTCTTCTCCTCCCCCGCCACACCGATCATTTCTTCCGCAAAGCCGAAGCGGCCGGCGAGCCGCTCGATTTGGCGATTGCGATCGGCACGGACCCGGCAACCCTGCTTTCATCCCAGGCGATCGTGCCGCTTGGCCATGATGAGCTCGAGATTGCTGGAGCGCTTCGGAGCGCACCGCTCGATGTCGTTCGCTGCACGACCAGCGAGGTCCGTGTTCCGGCGCAGGCAGAGATCATCATCGAAGGCCGGCTCCTGCCGGAGGTCCGCGAACCAGAGGGGCCGTTCGGGGAATTCCCGCAATATTATGGTGAGCGTGCCGCTCGCCATGTCGTGCAGGTAGTTGCGGTCACCCACCAAGTGAATCCAATCTTCCACACAATCGTAGGGGGCGGCCTCGAGCACCTGCTGCTTGGTGCGATTCCGCGCGAGGCGACAATACTAGCAAGCCTGCAACGCAACTTCCCAGGCGTGCAGGATGTCCACCTCTCCTTAGGCGGAGTGGGCCGTTATCACCTTTATGTAAAGCTCAAAAAGACCCAGGAAGGCGAGGCCAAAAATGTCCTTCTCGGCGCCTTCGCTGCACATTACGATATCAAACAAGCCATCGTGGTCGATACTGATGTCGATATCCACGACCCGGCGGAGGTGGAATGGGCAGTTGCCACCCGTTTTCAGGCTGACCGGGATGCCGTGATCATCTCACATAGCCAAGGCTCAAAGCTCGACCCGTCCACCGATGCTGGTGTGGGGGCAAAAATGGGCCTTGATGCAACTATCCCAGTGGGTGCCCCAGAGATGAAATTCAAGCGGATCCGGGTTCCTGGCGAAGAGGAAGTGGATCTCGGGCGCGTTGTCGCGCAAGGGACAGACTGGCGGTCGACTTTAGGCTCGTAGCAGCCCATCGCTGATTTTCTCGGCGATCATGATTGTTGGGATGTTTGTATTCGCGGTCGGCAAGCGTGGCATAACCGATGCGTCGGCGATCCAGATATTCTCGCTACCAATCACTTTACCCCCGGGATCGACCACAGCGTCAGGGTCGCTCTCGCGACCCATGCGGCAGGTCCCACTCGCGTGCCATACACCGAATACATTGTTTCTAACGAACTCTTCCAGCCGTGCTTCGTTGGCGAGCAACTTGCCAAGGCTGCTCCCACCCAGCATGAAGCTGCGCAGGATTATGCGCCGGAATAGCGTTGGGGCATCGACGATCCGCGCAAGCAGTTCGGCGAGGCGCTTGTGTCGATCGGAAAATTCGCTCACCCGCTTAATGATTGGCGAAAATGTCGCGGGAAATAGATCATCAGGATTGTCACTCACGTCGGGTGAGATTACCAGCCGTCCGAGGCTCCGCACCCCTGCGGCTAAGCGGCGCAAATCGCGCGGGTCGGACAGCAAATTGAGGTCGATTTGCGGATAGGCTTTTGGATCGGGCGAGGTGAGCCTTAGGCTCCCCATCGAATAGGGGCGGTTACACCAGAGAAAATACAGGCCCAGACGCTCTCCGAGGGCGTGCCAGGCGGCCCGCGCCGATGCTGTGATATACATGTCGGATAGGCTGCCTCCCTCCATTCCTGAAGAGTAACGGAGAGCAACGAGGCTCGAGCGCCGAAAGTCGACAGGGAGGCGCAGCTCGGGCCGAAGATATTGGCAGAAGGTGAGGGCGGGGTGATCGCGCAGGTTTGCCCCTACGCCGCGGCGCTCGATGAAAACGTTGATTCCAAGGCTGCGGAGCGGCGCAGCCGGCCCGATACCGGCGCGCATAAGAATAGCAGGGGATTGCAAGGCGCCTGCCGTAATCACGACCCGGCGCGCTCCGATGCGGCCGATGGTCCCGTCGGTGCGCTCAAGTTCCACGCCCTTCGCCTTTGTCCCAGACAGGAACAGACTGGTAACCCGGCTCGCAGCGGAGATCGTAAGGTTACGCCGGCTGCGGGTGGCTGGATCGAGATAGGCGCTAGCGGCTGAGACACGCTGGTCGTTGATGTTTGAGAATGCAGGGGGGAAAATGCCATCCTCGAATTGCGCATTCTGATCAAGCAGGCGCGGGCAATCGCTCGAATCGAAGCAAGCCGCGACGGCATGCGCGAAAGGCGGCCAATGTTGCGGCAAGATGCGACGGATCGGAACAGGTCCGTCCTGGCCATGAAGCGGTCCGCCGAAATCAAGATCGCGCTCGAGGCGACGAAAATAGGGTAGTACATCGTACCATCCCCAGCCTGTCGCGCCAAGCTGCTCCCATTCATCGTAATCGCGTGGCAGCCCGCGATTGGCAGATTGCACATTGATGCTAGAGCTACCGCCCATTACGCGGCCCTGCTCGTAAAGACGCGTATTGGCCTGCCCATCAGCGCGGCGGTTGATCGTCGCTACCAGGCCTGGCCAGATATATTTGTCGCCAAAGAATAGCGGCATCGGGAAACTATCGAGGATTTCGGGTGGAACCGCCCCTGGCGGGGTATCCTCTCCCGCTTCCAATAGCAGCACGCGATTCGCTGGATCGGCGGAGAGGCGGTTCGCCAGCACGCAACCAGCTGATCCTCCCCCGATGACGATATAGTCGAAAGCTTCATCACTTCCCAATGGGTGTGGTTTAGGCATGGTTTTAGTTACTGCGGGGAGATCCAGCCGACCGGCATAAAAGTTTCCAGCTTAGCTTAGGCCGAGGACTGGCGACGAGCATGGATCAGGCTTACCATCAATATTGCGCAGCGAGTTATCCGGAGATGCCGCCATGCCTATCGTCCGCATGATCTATGTCACCTTCCCCTCGGACCAAGCCGAGCTGGCGGAACGAAACTGGAAGGAGAAATGCGCCCCCTTGATGATAAAACAGCCCGGTTGCCTTTCAGAGGAATTGCTTCGATGCAAGGAGCATCCGGGTGAGTATATCTCCTATTCCTCCTGGGATAGCGAGGAGAGTGTGCGGAAATACCTCGAGAGCGAGGATCACCAGGAAATCAAGCGCCACAACCGGAATATCAAGGGCGCTCAGGACCTCGTCAAGAACTACGAATTGGTCGGCTAATGGACGTGCTCGCGGCGGAAGCCGAGACCAAATGGGTCGGGCGCTCGGTCGAGCGCGTCGAAGATGCGGCCCTGCTGACAGGCCGCGGCCGATTCATCGACGATCTCGGCGTTAAACCCGGCACTCTGCATGCAGCCATTTTACGCTCACCTCATGCACATGCGGAAATTGTTTCGATCAATACCGATTCGGCCCGTTCCCTGCCCGGCGTTGCTGCCGTAATTACCGGCGCCGACCTGACCGAGATCACGACAAATCTCGTGGCTAGCGTGCGGGCGCCGATCGATTCCCGCGCGATCGCTGTTGGCCGGGTGCGCTACGTCGGTGAGCCGGTCGTGGTCGCCCTGGCAACCGACCGCTATGTCGCGGAGGATGCGCTCGACCTGGTCGATGTATCTTATCGCCCGCTGCCCGCAGTGGTTGACCCGGTCGCAGCCGCCAAGCAGGAGGCCCCGATCCTGCATGAAACGGTTGGCAGCAACCTGATCAGTCAGCGTCACTTCACTTATGGCAATCCTGATGCCGCCTTCGCCTCGGCTGCGCGACGTGTCTCGGTCACAGTGCGGTACCCTCGCAATACAGGGTCTCCCATGGAGACCTATGGAGTCGTTGCGGAATACAATCCGCACGAGGATGCGTACGAAGTTTTAGCAAATTTTCAGGGCCCATTCAGCGTGCATGCGGTAATCGCGCGCGGGCTGAAAGTGCCGGGCAATAGGTTGCGACTGAAGCTGCCGCCCGAGTCAGGTGGGAGTTTCGGGGTAAAGCAGGGCGTTGCCCCCTACATAGTCCTGATTGCTGCCGCATCGCGTATCGCCGGCCGGCCGGTGAAATGGATCGAAGACCGGCTCGAACATCTCGCGGCCTCGGTGTCCGCGACTAACCGCGTGATTACCTTGTCGGCTGCGGTCGAAGCAGATGGCCGGGTCACTGCGCTCGATTGGGACCAGCTTGAGGATTGCGGCGCCTATTTGCGCGCCCCAGAGCCGGCCAC
>JAFAHH010001053.1 GCA_019237355.1 Acetobacteraceae bacterium
GTGGCCGCCCGTGTTCCATGGCGTCGCGAATGAGGGCCAGGTTTTCCGCCTCCAGCCGCGCCATGTGGCGGGTGGTGTAGCGGCCCAGGGGATGACAGTGATCGCTGGCGCCCGCAATGAGGTTACCGGCTCGTTGCTGCGTAGCCATTTGCGCCCGGAGATGGTCCAGGTCGGTCGCGCCTACTCCATGTCTGAGCGCGGCAGTTACGATATCTCGATGATCAGGCACCGCGTTACGGCTGGTGAGGTGAGCCAGGGCAAAGTTGAGCGAGCGTTCGGCCTGCTCGTCCGGGCTCAGGGTAAAGCTTCGGGCGGGGGTAAGCGGGCAGTAGTTCAGCGCGATGCCGTGCTGAGCGGCCAGCGCCTCGCGCTCGGCTCTGAGCAGTTCGGGGTCGTGTTCATGCTTGGCCTTGCGGGTCTCAATGATCACCTCGCGGGCAGCCTTGGCATTGGTAATGCCCCGTTCTGCCTTGACCCGTTCGATGTCTTGCCAGCGCTCGGAAAAAGCTTCAATTTGCTGGCGCGTGTAACTGGCCAGCTCGAAGGCGCCATCGGGACGCCGCTCGATGGCGTAACCAATTTCCTGGATACGGTTAGAGAGTTCAGTCAGGTAGACTGCGTCAATGAAGCGCCGGGCCTTATAGATTTCCTTGGGGTCCAGGCCGCGCCACTGGCCGTCGGGCATCTGAGTTAGGTTGGTGATGAAGGTGTGGTGATGGAGTTGCGGCATCGGCCCATGCTGGCTGGTGATGGATTCGCGGGCATCATAATGTTCGAACATCACCGCGACGATATTGCGGGTTCCGACCCATTGCTTGCCGCCGTGGCGGCGGCCCAGGGCGCAGGCTTCGGCTTCCTCGATGGCGCGGAGCGCGGCTTGGCGGTCGGCTTCGATGAGCCGGGTGTCGCCCGCGACCAACGCCTGAATGCTGACGCTTTTGGGCGGGCTCAGCGTGACGTCCCAGCCGGCGCGCTGTTCGCTGCCGTGGGTCGGCGCGGTCCGCAAGACGGCACCGGAAAGCGGGTCGAGCCCGCGCAGCAGCGCCTCGAATTGTGCGGCGGTGATGTCGCCTTGAAGGCCCAGGGTCTCAGCGCCTTTGCCCAGGACCTGCCCGATGGTTGGGGTCTCGGCGGGCGCATAGTATTCGCCCACCGTGCTGTAGTGCTGGCGATAGTAACTGCCGGCATCCTCAACGCTCATCGCTCCGTCCGAGAGACTGACCATGACCTTAAAGCTCCGTTGAGCGTGCGGCGCGCGCAGTGATTTGGGCGGCGATTGCTGGTTCGCTCAGTTGCGCTACCGGTGGCACTGGTGGCTCGGCGGCGCGCGGGATAAAGGCCGGGTGGTAGCGGGTCAGGCGCAATGCGGGAATGCGGACGGTGGTTCGATGGTGGCTGGCCAGGCACAGATAGCCGGTGAAGGGCCGCAGTAATTTGATCTCGTCCGCTAGCACCAGCGGCTGGATGGTGCGGTGCGGAGACAGGTTGATGCCTTCCCGGTAGGTGCTTAACCTGGCTAATTGCGTTATCGTCAGCCGCTCAATTTCACGGCTGCCAATTAGCTCGCTGGCCCATTTCGCGGTCTCAGTTTCGTCCACGCGCAAGATAATTTTGGTACTCGGCGAGCTGGTCAGCGTGATACAGCCCTCGCGGCCATAGAGCGTTTGCAGCTGGGAGACGTTTTGCAATCCGATGACGACGGCCAGCCCGCGCTTGCGGCCGCGGGTGAGCAGCTTTTCGATCTGCGGCTGGTGCCCCAGTGAGGCGAGTTCGTCAGCCATTACCCAGGTTTGATCGCTGCCGATTTCGGCGGTCATGAGCCAGCGGATCAGGGTGTCCAGCCATAAGCCTTGAACGGTGCGGATGGCTTCGTTGATATCCTCGCGCGCGGGCAGAAATATCCAGCCTCGGCGTTCCCGTGCCCACTGGCGGGCGCTCCAGCTACGCTCACTCTGATTGCGTTTGGGCAGGTGGACGAACGTCTTGATGGCGTTGGTCGCAGTGCCCAGTATGCCCGCGCCCTGATCGTGGGCTTCGGGATCGATGAGGGCATAGGCGGGGGTGCCTCTGAGCGCCTTATGCAATTGCTCCCGCGCCAGGCTGACCAGGCTTAATAAGTTGTCCGGGTCCGGGTTATCTCGCGCGACGTGCAGGATAGCTTCGACCACGGTTCGGGTTGAGTCCTGAAAAAACCGTTCCGATTCGTTCCGCGGTCGGCCCCGGATGAGTGAGGCGGCCATTGCGGCCGCGTCCACGGTAAAACTTTCCGCTCTCAGTTCGGACCAGGGCGACCAGAACGGGCAGCGGGCATCGAGCGGGTTTAATATCCAGTCGCCGCGTTCTGCGCAGTAAAACTCCTGGACGTATTCGCCTTCGGGGTCGATGATAATGGCCGCGTGAAACCAGCATGCGATCTGCCTCAGTAGGGTGCGAATGGTGGTGGACTTGCCGGAACCGGGGTTGCCGGTAATCAAAAAGTGCTCACACTCGTAGCTGTGCGGGAGGATGGTTTTGCCCAGCAATAATCCCGCCGGCTGGCCCTGAATTAGTCGCTTG
>JAFAHH010000455.1 GCA_019237355.1 Acetobacteraceae bacterium
GCGGTCCGCGCGGGGCGGCTTCCGCCGACGCCGGCGCCACGCGGGCAGGCTGAGCGCGATCTTGAATTGCCCCGGCTGGAGGGCCTGCCTCCGCCTCCCGGGGCGGCCGTGTATGGCAGTCAGGTGCAGCATTGGCTAGCCGACCCGGAGATGGCGGCGCTGCTGGCTTCGGCCGCAAGCGGAACGGATCCTGCGGCCGTTGTGCCGGATGCTGGGGATCCGGCTGGGTCCGGAGCTGGTTTCAAAGCGGCGCCGGCGGTCGGCATCAGGCGCTGGTCCTGTAGATTCTAACGGGCAGCCGGATGCGTCCGCGACCCGGGCGGTTGCATCCTTCTCGCTGGGCGGGTCGGGGCCTAGGGCACGCTGTGAAGCTTTGCCGGCTTCGCCGGGGCGGTCCGGGCTGCCGCGATGTACCACTGTTGGGGCGGCGAAGGGCGCCCAATCGCGCTTGGGCGATTGCGCGGGGACTGACCCGCCGCTCGCTCCGCCTGCGCCGGGCCGATGACGGCGGGCTTTGGCGCGCAGTATATGTTACGAGAGCGAAACTAGCGCGGCACCGCATGGCGCGCTGGCAACCCCGGGACGCTTCGCGTTCCAGGCAAGCTGGATCGGCTCCATCGTCAGCGTGTCACGCCGCTTTGCGGTATGTTTTGGGAATGCCGGCCTTGGGCACTTGGCCGTGCACCGGTTCCTCCGGAATGCTCTCCTGCAACACCCGGCGGGCAGCCAGAAGTTTCTGGAGGTCGATGCCGGTGTCGAACCCCATGCTCTCCAGCATGAAGACGAGATCCTCGGTGACGATATTGCCCGATGCGCCGGGTGCATAAGGGCAGCCGCCCAGCCCGGCTAGGGATGAATCGAACTTGCGGATGCCCTCTTCCAACCCGGCCAGTGCGTTCGCGAGCCCGAGCCCCATCGTGTCATGGAGGTGTAGCCGCTGCACCTTATCCCCGATTGCGGCCCGCACGGCCCGGACCACCTCTTTTATTTGGGACGGGTTGCCGTAGCCGACCGTATCGCATAACGAGACGCTGTCCACTCCGGTCTCGGCCAAGCCGGTTGCGACCTCGACCACTTTCTCGGTCGGCACTACCCCATCGATCGAGCAACCAAAAGCGGTGGAGCAGGCGGCCTCGATCTCCATCCGCCTCGGCTGTTCACGGACCCAGGGCACGATCCCGCGCACTTCGCCCACCTGCTCCATCGGCGTGCGGTTGAGGTTGGACCGGCTGTGCCCCTCGCTGACCGAGACTGGGATGGTGATCCGGTGCGCGCCGGCAGCATAGGCCGCTTGGGCGCCACGCAGGTTGGGCACGAGCGCAACCACGAATAGACCCGGGATCTGCACACTCTGACGGACAATTTCCTCCGTATCGGCCATGGCCGGAATAACCCGAGGCGGCACGAAACTGCCTACCTCGATCTCCGGGACTCCTGCCGCTGCTATGGCTTTGATCCAGCGGATCTTGGCGGCCGTCTCCATACGGGATTTGGCCATCTGCAACCCGTCACGCGGCCCGACTTCACAAATTGTGACCTTTTCGCGCATGGCGTTTCCCCATAATCGAACGTTCCGAATGAAGGTGCGGCGGCCGGCTGCTTGGTGCAAGCGTCAGCGGGGCTGAATTCCTCGCTGGCCCGAGTATCCGGTCAGTTGGGTCGCCAAGCCTCGGCCATGACGACTTCAGCCCGAGGGCATCATGGTCTTAGGGTATTGAGTTTTAGAGCGCGATTGAGGTTTTCCGACAGTCGGGGCCCCAATCCAGGTCCCTTTTTGTGGGCAAAATGGGACCCGGTGCTCGAATTGGGAACCCGAGCCGCCTGAGCCATCGCGCTCTAGCTGGCGTGGGTGCCGGCCTTTGCCCGGCGCTGGAGGGAGTGAATGGTGAGGAAGCGTTTCGGTTGGGTGCTGCTGGCGTGGATAGCGGCGCTGGCCTGGCAAGGGGCTTGGCGGCAGACCGCCCATGCCCAGCAACCTGGGGCGGGACCGCCGGCGGTTGGCGTGGTACAAGCGGGAAAGCGCGAAATCACCGAGAAGTCGGAGTTCATTGGCCGGGTGCAGTCGATCGACCGGGTTGACCTCACGGCGCGGGTTACGGCGTTTGTTCAGCAGCGGCTTTTCGTTGAAGGCACCGAGGTGCAACGCGGCGATCTGCTGTATCAGCTCGAGCGGCCCCCGTTCGAAGCGGTGGTGCAGCAGCAGGCCGCCGCCGTAGCGCAGGCTCAGGCAATGCTCAACAACGCCAATCTGACGCTCAGCCGGGCGGAGGCGTTACTGCACACCCCGGCCGGCCAGCAAAGCAACGTGGATAATGCGCGTGCCCAGCAGTTGAGCCAGCAGGCGCAACTAATGTCGGCCCAAGCGCAGCTCCGGCAGGCCGAAATCAACCTGGGCTATACGGAGATTCGCGCCCCAATCGCCGGTAAAATTGGGCGGACCAATTTCAGCGTGGGCAATGTAGTAAGTCCGAGTTCGGGGCCGCTGACGACGATCTTCAGCCAAGACGCGATATACGTATTGTTTCCGATTGCGGTCCGCACGGCGATCGAGCTGGAGAAGCGTTATGCTGATAAAGGCGGCATCAACGCTGTCGTGCTCCGGCTGCGGCTGCCGGATGGCACGCTGTATGGCCAGCAAGGGCAGATCGATTACGTGGAACCGACGATTGCCGCGAACACCGATACAATTATAGTTCGCGGCAAGATCGCTAATCCGAAACACCATGAAACCGGCCCTGGCGAGCCGACCGACCGCTGGCTTACGGATGGGGAGTTCGTCACCGCGATCGTGGAAGGGGTGCAGCCCGTGCAGGTGCTCGGAATCCCCCGCGCGGCTGTGCTTTCCGACCAGCAAGGCAATTACGTGTTTGTGGTCAATGCGCAAAATCACGCCGAGCAGCGCCGCATTCAGCTCGGGCAATCCACGCCAGAGACGGCGGTGGTCACGGCCGGGTTGAAGGAAGGTGAGACGGTCATCGTCGACGGACTGCAGCGGGTGCGTCCCGGCATCGAGGTGCAGCCGGGTCCTGCGACGCCGCCCGCCAGTTCCGCGGCCCGCGCGCAAGCGGCGGCAGCCGAAGCGACCACCGCTACCAATCCCTCACCCGTCAGTGGCAGCCCCCCGGCGGGCACGAGTACCACTGGAAGCACGTCGGGCTCGGGGGCAGGGAGGTAGGCGGTTATGATCTCCGGAATTTTTGTCGATCGCCCCCGGCTGGCGATTGTTATTGCGATCGTCATGACGCTGGCGGGCGCGCTAGCGATCATGCGGATTCCGGTTTCGCAATTCCCCGATATTGTGCCGCCTCAGGTTCAGGTCAGCGCGACCTTTCCAGGCGCGTCGGCCGAGGTTGTTGAAAACACCGTCGCCCAGCCGCTCGAGTCGCAGGTCATCGGCGTCGAGAAGATGATCTACATGAAATCGAATAGCGGTAATGATGGTAGCTATAGCCTCACTGTCAGCTTCGAGCTGGGCAGCAATCCCGACATCGATACGGTGAACGTCAATAACCGCGTGCAGGCGGCATTCTCGAAATTGCCGCCGGACGTGCAGCGTTCTGGCGTGACGACACGCACCCGCAGCTCGGCGATCTTGGAGTTCATTCAGTTCTACAGCGAGGGCGGCAAGCAGGACCCGCTCTTCATCAGCAACTACGTGACCATCAATGTTCTGGACGCGTTGGCGCGGGTACCCGGGGTGGGGCAGGCGTTTCTGTTTGGCCGGCTCGATTACTCAATGCGCATCTGGTTCAACACCGAGCGGCTGGTGAGCCTGAAACTCTCGCCCAGCGATATCATCACCGCCATTCAGCAGCAAAATGTGCAGGCGCCGGTGGGCCGGATCGGCGCGCGCCCCACGCTTCCGGATCAGCAATTTCAGCTCAATGTCCAAACCGTTGGCCGGCTCGTTTCGCCGGAGCAGTTTGCTGATATCGTGAT
Source organism: Acetobacteraceae bacterium (assembly GCA_019237355.1). Classification (GTDB taxonomy): domain Bacteria; phylum Pseudomonadota; class Alphaproteobacteria; order Acetobacterales; family Acetobacteraceae; genus JAFAHH01. The sequence continues at coordinate 3,940 of JAFAHH010000455.1, forward strand.
TCGCGCCAACCCGGACGGTTCGGTGCTCCGGGTGCGCGACGTCGCGCGGGTGGAGCTGGGCGCCGCCAACATGGATACGGAGAGCCGGCTCAATGGCAATCCGGCGGTTTCGGTCGGGATTTATCTCTCGCCGGGTGCTAACGCCGTGCAGACCTCGCAGCGCGTTGCCAATACGCTCGCCCAGCTGTCACAGCGGTTTCCCGAGAGCATGAAAGTGCGGGTGTTTTACGACAGCAGCACCTTCGTGAGCGATACGATCCATAGCGTGATCCGGACGCTTTCCGAAGCCTTCGTGCTGGTCGTGATCGTGGTGTTCTTGTTCCTTGGGAATTTGCGGGCGACGATCATTCCAACCATCGCCGTGCCCGTCAGCTTGATTGGCACATTCGCGGTTCTGCTTGCGCTGGGCTATTCGGCGAACACCATCTCGCTGCTCGCCCTAGTGCTGGCAATCGGCATTGTCGTCGATGACGCGATCGTGGTGGTCGAAAACGTCGAGCGCGTCATGGAAGAAGAGCCTGATCTTCCGCCCCCGCTCGCGGTAAAGAAGGCGATGGCGCAGATCACCGGCCCGGTGATTGCGATCACCTTGGTTCTGCTTTCGGTGTTTGTGCCGGTCGGGTTTATTCCGGGGATTTCCGGCCTGCTGTTCCGGCAGTTTGCGGTCACGATCAGCGTGGCCATGCTGATTTCCGCAATCAATGCGTTGACCCTTTCGCCCGCGCTTTGCGCGCTTTTCCTCCGCCATACCGGCCGGCGCCGCGGCTTAATGGGATTGGTGATGCGCAGCATCGATCACGTGCGGGATGGCTATACCGCGGTGGTCCGCCGGCTTATCCGCGTCTCGGTGCTCGCCGTCGTGCTCGTCGGTTTTATCGCCTTCGGGATATACGGCATTTGGCGAATTACTCCGACTGGGTTCCTGCCAGAGGAGGACCAGGGGGCGTTCTTCATCTCGGTGCAGTTGCCCAACGGCGCCTCGGTGGCGCGCACGCGGGAGGTGGTGGAGCGGGTGGAAAAAATTGTCCAGCCGATGCCGAACGTGTCGGGCGTGCTCTCGATTGTGGGTTTTTCCCTGCTCGATGGCACCAATCAATCCAACTCCGCCTTCATTGTGATCCGCCTGAAGCCGTTTGCTGACCGGCAGGCAGCGGCCGATAGCGCGCAAGCAACCATTGCCCGGGTGTTCGGTGCGGCGCAACAGATACGTTCGGCCAATGTTTTCCCGTTCAACCTGCCGCCCATCATCGGGCTGTCGACGAGCGGCGGGTTCGAATACCAGCTCCTTAACCTCGAAGGTCGCGACCCGGCCGATATGGGGAGCGTAATGCAGGGGCTGGTCGCCGCGGCCAATCAAGATCCGCGGCTCACCCGGGTGTTCTCGACCTTCAGTCCGGACAATCCTTCCGTATTTCTCGATATCGACCGGGAGAAGGCGCAAGCGCTGGGTCTTTCAATTGCCGACGTTTTCACCACGCTACAGGCGACGCTGGGCGGCTACTACGTAAATGACTTCAATCTGTTCGGCCGCACATGGCAGGTGAATATCCAAGCGGGCGTGCAAGACCGCAGCGACATTCCGGTCATCTATCAAATCTACATCCGGAACAAAATGGGGGCGATGGTGCCCCTGCGGTCGGTTGCCGACATACGCGTCGTACTTGGACCGCAGACAATCAGCCGCTTCAACAATTACCGTTCGATCACCGTCAATGGCGGCCCCGCCCCGGGCACTTCGAGCGGTGATGCGCTTGCCGCGATGGCACAGATTTCGGCGAAGACCTTGCCGCAGGGCTATTCGTTCGACTGGTCGGGAGCAGCGTACCAGGAGATCCAAGCCTCGGGTCAGACCGGGGCGATCCTGGGCCTGGCCGTCCTGTTTGCCTATTTGTTTCTGGTGGCACTTTACGAAAGCTGGGTCATTCCGGTCCCGGTGCTGCTTTCAGTTACGGTCGGCGTGCTCGGCGCCTTTGCTGGGATCATGGTGGCGGGGATCTCACTCGATCTTTACGCTCAGATCGGGTTGGTCGTGCTGATCGCGCTGGCAGCGAAGAATGGGATTCTGATCGTGGAATTCGCCAAGGAGCAGCGGGAGGCGGGGCTTTCGATCCGCGAGGCCGCCGCGCTCGGCTCGCAAATGCGGTTCCGCGCGGTCATGATGACCTCGATTGCGTTCATCCTCGGGCTGGTGCCGCTGGTTTGGGCACATGGGGCTGCGATGCTGAGCCGCCGGGCGGTCGGCACTTCGGTATTCGCGGGGATGCTGGCCGCGAGCGCCGTCGGGATATTTATTATTCCGATGCTGTACGTGACGTTTCAGGGGATGCGCGAGAGGGTGAAGGCGCGGTTCCGGCGGCAGCCGGTGCGTGAGCCGGTGCCGGGGGAGTGATTAGTCCCCCACCAGCTAAGTCCGCCACGTGTGATAGAATCGGTTTACAATCAGAGGCGGTTTAGCGAGAGTCATGCTCAGCTGTACAATGCGGCCGGTTATTGCACCGGCCTGATTCGGTAAGCTCCCGGCCCAATAGGATTATCGTAAGGGTGAGCCAGCACATGCGACGTAATTCCGTTCCGGGTCGTTCCCTTGAAGACCGGGGGCGAATTCATCGTCTCCAAAACCACCCGGCCAGAAATTCCCTTCGTCAGGGCGCCAGCGTGCACAGCGGCAGTACATATATCGCTGCTGGAAGTGTAGACCTCGGTGCCCCAGATTTCACGATTTGAAATCTCCCGACCACAGGAGCCTACATAGGTTTTGTTTGTTAAGAATTCTCGTGCATCGGCTGGGCAATCGCCGATATCGAGTGCAGCCGATTGATCTGCAGATCCCGATGTCTGTGCGAGAGTGAAACTATGGACCACATCCGACATCACGGTTGCTATAAAGCATGTGTAGATAAGGAACCATCTCGAAACCCAGACTGCGACCTCCATACGCTTCCTCCATTGTCTTTGCTTGTCAATTACAGACGGAGTAACTTATTTGGCAATCACCGGCCTTAGCCGCCCTGCACTTCTCTAATGCGGAGCGCTCTGCCTCCGGCTCAGCCGAGGCGGCTGCGATATCGAGATGGCTGTAGCTATTCCTGGCAATAGCGAGACAGGACCGCCTACCCGGGCTGAGCGATACGGGCGCAATCTCGCAATTGCCGAATGAGCGGTTACACTCTTCGAGCGCGTTCAAGGATACCTGATTGAGGGCGGGGCCACTACGGGCGACCCATAAGCCCGCACGGTTCCAAGCCACGGCAACAGCCTGGCGCGAAGCCGAAGGCGGAGCTTCGTCGCTCGACCCTCGGGTCGGCGGGTTGCTCCCTAAAACCCAGAAGGTTCCATACAGTCCCGCTCCGATTACCGTAACACTACTCAAGATCACTGCCGCTCGGATCAGCCTCGGCCGGATTTGCTGTTCGTAAGCACGGACCGAAGCTGTACCGGCTTGGAGGGGGTCCCGGGGCGTTGAGAAGGCGGGGTTCGGAAACAGGGGCAGTACGGCCAAACTGCCACGACTCTGGTCGGGGTAGTGCACCTCGGGGCGGACGCTTTCATCTTTCCAGCGGTTCCGTATTTGCATAGTCGTCAGATACCCGACCTCCCCGAGTGTAAGTCGCTCGCCCCTTTTTTGATCGCCCTGCTCCAGAACATCCAGAAGTGCACCACTGAACATCGTGTATGCTTCGCCTGTACGGGCGATGGCGACGTCATGTGCAGAACAAGCGCACAAAAGAGCAGACCCCTGCTCCGGCATGGCATCGTACATTGCTTCAGTCATGACGGTGATCGCGTCGGCCTGCAT
>JAFAHH010001101.1 GCA_019237355.1 Acetobacteraceae bacterium
AAAAGTACCAATACAGCGCTGTGACCGTCAGCCGGACATGTCGGACCGGCCCCAAATAGCCCAACAAGAACCACACCTGGACCGCTGCGGCCATAATAATGCCGGCGACCAAGTGGGCTAGGTGAACTCCGGTGATCACGTAATATAGCGACCGAATACGCGTCCGTCGCCAGAGAGAACGGCTTGGCATACCAATCGAGAAATTGCAGCGCGATGAAGCCCGCGCCGAGGATCAAAGTCAGGCCCAGCCCGAGCAAGGCGCTCGCTGGCTCGGCCCGTCCGGCCGACCGGTTCGCCCACCAGATCGCCGCTGCGGCGGACAGGACTACCGCGGTCTGCGGGCGCCGCATAAGTGAAGCTCGGCGGGCCGCTCGGCGGCCAGGGTCCTGAATGCGGCTGGACCGAGAAGTAGTAGTATGCGAAGTACAGATATGCAAAGATCGACACTTCGGACAGGACCAAGAACACGGCGCCCCAATATCCCGAGGGCGGCGCGCCCGATGTTGCCCATTGGCAGCGCCGGGCGGTACGGGAACACCTCAGACATCCGCCGGTACCTCGCGCTGCCCAGCCTGGGTTAAGGGCCACAACCAGACAATTCCGACGCCGACACCCGACACCGCGCCAACCGCGGCGAGCCACCACAGCTGGCTGACCAGCCCGGCAAAAAATATCGAGATGCATAGTGTCATCACGACCGGCAGGTAGCTTTCGCTCGGCATCTTCAAAATCAGGGCTCGCCATTGATCGCGGTCACTGCCAGCGTCTCGTGGTGATGATCGAGCACCCGCCCGCGATCAAGCACCGACTGGCCGTCGCCCTCCTGCAACCGCTCCTCCCATAACGGGTGACGGCTTGCAAGGGATGGATGACCGGGAAATTATAGGGCGACGGTGGCGAGGAGGTCGCCCATTCCAGGGAGGGCGCATCCCACGGGTTGGGTCCGGCAACCCGGCCGCGGCGCAGACTGACGGCGACATTGATAAAGAACATCAGGATGCCTACGGCCAGAATGAATGCGCCAATTGTCGTTATCAGATTGGGGATCGTCCAGCCAATCCCAGCCGGATAGGTGTAGATCCGCCGCGGCATACCGAGCAGCCCGGTGAAGTGCATCGGGAAGAAACCGAGATTGAACCCGACGAACATCACCCAGAAATTCCATTTGCCCAGCTGCTCGTTGAGCATCCGGCCGGTGATCTTCGGGAACCAGTAGTAGACCCCGGCAATGACCGGAAATAGGTTGATGCCGATAAGCACGTAATGGATATGGGCGACGACCCAGTAGGTGTCGGTCAGTTCCCAATTGACCGGCACCGAGCTGGTTACAAAGCCGGACACGCCGCCGATCACGAACAGGACGATGAAACCAGCGAGGAAATGAAAGGCCGCTGTGTATACCGGTCGGCCTGTCCAGATCGTCGCCAGCCAGGAGAACACCTGAACGCCGCTCGGCAACGAAATCAGGATCGAGGTCGCGGCAAAGGACGACACACCCAGCACGGGTAGTCCGGTGGCGAACATGTGGTGCACCCACACGCCAAAGCCGATCATCATCGTGACGACCGTCGACAATACGACGGCGGTGTAGCCGACGAGCGGCCCACGGCAGAACACCGGCAGCGCATCCGACACGATGCCCATCGCCGGCAATACGATCATGTAGACCCAGGGATGCGCGAACATCCAAAACAGGTGCTGCCACAACAGCGGCTGACCGCCCGCCTGAGCGTTGAAGAAATGCGTCCCGAACTGCCGGTCCATCCACAGCAGGAAGCAAGCAACGCTCACGGTAGGCACCGCCAGCAGGCCAGCCGCATTGGCGCTCAACGTGCCCCCGATAACGATCGGAAAGCGGTTTATCGACTCCCTGGGCGCGCGTACGCAGCGTCGTGACGACGAAATTGATTCCGCCCGCGGTCAATGAGGCTCCAAAGAAAATCAGCCCCAGCAAGTAGAAGTCTATATTTGGACCTGGGTTGAACTCGTGCGAGCCATATGGCGGGTAATTGAACCAGCCGTCGTTCGGTGCCGCGCCAACGGCAAAGCTGCAATAGAGGAAAATCCCGGAGGCGAGAAACACCCAGTACGAAAAAGGGTTGAGGCGTGGGAACGCCATGTTTCGCGCTCCCAACAGCAATGGCCAGAAATAATTGCTGAAGCCCGACAGCACCGGAAACGCGTACCAGAAAATCATCCTGGTGCCGTGCATCGAGAACAGCTCGTTGTACTGTTCGGGCCCGAGCAACCGTTGATCGGGTCCGGCGAGCTGCAATCGCATGATCAGCGCCTCGATGCACCCGCGACAAGGAACGCGAAGGCGGTTACCAGATACATGATGCCGATTTCTTTGTGATCGACTGTGGAAAGCCAACCGAGCAGCCCAGGCTCAGACGCCCACATATCGTGCAGCTTGGTTTCGAGCTCCGGGTTGCGCTCGACGACCTCGGGGACGCGCTCGTGTTCGACGACGGTCACCCGCCTGGCCTCATTTCAATGTTTCGAGGTAGTCGCGAATGGGCGCCAACTGCGGACCCGATAAATCGAGCATCGGCATCAGATTGCCGGGCTTGATATGCTGCGGGTCGGCGATCCACCCTGAGAGATAGCCGGGCGTGTTCGGCAAACTGCCGGCAGCGATTGTGTGCCGGCTCATCAGATGGCTGAGATCCGGCCCGAGCCGCCCGCCGGCCATCGTTCCGCGAACGGTGTGGCAGATCCCGCAATACGAGACAAATTCTTGCTCCCCGGTAGCCAACCGCGGCGACTGCGGCACCGGCGCCTTTTGCAGCTGCGCCGCCCGCCACGCGTCAAACTGCGCCGGCGGTTCGGCGATCACGCTCAGCGCCATATGGGCGTGCTGCAATCCGCAGAATTCGGCGCACTGCCCGCGATAAGCCGGGGCGGTCCGCCTCGATCCAGGTCTCGTTCTGCTGACCCGGGATCACGTCTATCTTGCCTGACAGTTCGGGGACCCAGAACGAGTGGATCACATCGAAGCTCGAAACGTGATGCCCACTGGGCGCCCGGTGGGAATATGGATTTCGTTCGCCGTTGTGAACGCGCCCGATGGATCGCTGGTCTCGTAGCGGATTTCCCACCACCACTGATGGCCGACGATGTAAACTTTTGTGGCGGGGTGCGGACGGCGGCGTGCTGACGGCGGCCAAGGTCGAAAACGTCCAGATCGCTGCGCCCACCAACACCGCCGCGGAGATCGCCGAGCCAATATAAATCCAAGACGCCCCGTATCTGGGCGCGCGATCGGAATATTGCGCGGTTCGTCAGCGGCAGGAATGGAGCGTTGCCGCAGCAGCCCGCCAGCAGCCCACTGACGATCGCGATCACCAAGAGCGATACGATCAGCAGGGTCCACAGGAAATTGACGACCGGATAACTCTTCGTTCCGAAGCCGACTGTGTAGGCCATCGGTGTGTCGCCGTAGCCGGAGGAGGGAGCCATTGCCATAAGCGGGCCCGCGATACCCGCCAGCAGCATCACAACCCGGTTGGCTCGATCTCCGATCACCCGGAATGCCCCGACGTCGTCGGGTGTCCGCCATTATCGGCTTGCCTTCTAGCTTGCGACCCTCTGGTTTCTGGCCATGGCTGAATGGTTCTGTGTAAGCCCAAGGATCGGTCGTCTTCAGATATTCCGCCGGCACCTGCTCGATCGACGGTGACTGCGGCGAGATCGCGGTTCCCCATTCGGTCACGGGCGCCTGGCTGATCTGCTCGACATAGGAGACGAGGTTCCAGATCACGGCCTCCGGCAACACTCCGCCCCAAGCGGGCATGCCATTCGGGCGCCCCTGCACAATCGTCAAGTAAATGTTGGCCGGCTCACCACCATACTGGAAGAAGCGGTTGCTCAGCGCGCGGCCCATACCGCCGCCGTCGTTAGGGGCATGACAGCCGATGCAGTTGAAAGCGGTAAAATAGGTCACTCCCGCGCTGCGCCGCGGCGGGGTTGTTGGCGACCGGGTTTGTTGAGTTTGGGCCGCGTCGACACGCCCCGGAGAAAAGCCGCGACACCGGTGTTTCGATGAGCGTTTTCGTGCCGCTGGCGTATGTCGCCTCTATCTGCTGATCACCCGGCTGCGATCCCGGACTATGCGTCGGCGTTCCCGCCGTTTCCTCCCGCGGTAGCGCGGCAGGGCCGGTGCGATCGCCGGATTGTGCTAATCCGATGTTTGTGTCGAAGACGA
>JAFAHH010000475.1 GCA_019237355.1 Acetobacteraceae bacterium
AAGAAAAGATCCAAGCCGAACTGGCCCGAAGCGCCGCGGTTATCACCGCTCTGCACGAGAGCCCGGAGGTCGTGGCGGCAATCGAGTCCATCGCCGAGCACTGTGCGAATGCCTTGCGCTATGGGGCAAAGATTTTGATTGCCGGCAATGGCGGGAGCGCCGCCGATGCCCAGCATCTGGCCGGCGAACTGGTAGGCCGTTTCGCGTTCGACCGGCCGGGGCTCGCGGCGATCGCGCTTACGGTCGATAGCTCGGTCGTAACCGCCGTTGGGAATGACTACGGATACGAACACGTATTTTCTCGCCAGGTAGAAGCGATTGGCCGGGCCGGCGATGTCTTCATCGGCCTTTCCACTTCGGGAAATTCGGCCAATATCTCAACCGCGTTTGCCTCGGCCCGGCGGCAGCGCATGACCTGCATCGGTCTTACCGGTGAAAGCGGCGGGCGGATGGTGGAATGGTGTGACGTCTGCCTCAAAGTTCCCGCACGGGAGACGTGGAAGATCCAAGAAGCGCATATGGTCGCCGGGCATATCATTTGCCTTCTGATCGAAGCGACGCTGTTCGGCGCGGCTTAGCCGACCACGTCTGAAGAGTGCCGCTATGGAGGCGATCATCCTTGCCGGAGGCCTCGGCACGCGTTTGCGCTCTCGCGTGGCTAATACCCCCAAACCGATGGCCCTGGTCGCGGGCCGGCCCTTTCTCGAATGGCTGCTTCAGGGTTTAGCTGGCCAAGGCTTTTCGCGCGTGATCCTCGCTGTCAGCTATTTGCGCGAGCAGGTCATGAGCCATTTTGGTTCGCATTGGGGTGGGATAAATATCAGCTACGCCGTGGAGCCCGAGCCGCTCGGCACCGGAGGCGCCATCCGCCATGCCCTCGCCGCGGTGGTGACCACGGGTCCGGTGTTTGTGTTCAACGGCGATACGATTGCTCCATTCGATAGCGCCGAGATGCTCGCGGCACATCGGCCAGGAGGCGTCACCATGGCCCTCGTCGGCGCGCCGGATTGCACTCGTTACGGTGCAGTAGAGGTCGAAGGCGGGAGGATTGCGGGGTTCTGCACCGGCAGCGCCGGGCCCGGTCTGATCAATGCGGGGATTTACCTGCTCGGCCGCGACACTTTCGATGGCATGACGCTACCTCAGCGGTTCTCGTTCGAAAACGACTTCATCCGCCTCTCGCTTGACCGCGTCCGGCCCTGCATCGTTGCAGGCTGGTTTCTCGATATCGGCGTGCCTTCGGATTACGACCGGGCACAAACGGAATTACCGAGAAAACTCGGGCAATCTCCGCGGCGCTGCCCAGCACCGCCTCAAGCCATCATGCCCTAGCCAAGCTAGCCGCGATAGACATAGGTCGGCAATCCGCGTACACCGAGCCTGAGCGGGAGGTGGGATGCCGAATTTTCCAACCCTGGATGCGTGGCTGTTTTCGATAAAGACGTTCGCAGCAGCAATGCTGGCGCTGTTCATCGCGTTCAGGATGAACCTGGACCGGCCGTATTGGGCGATGACCACCGCTTATATTGTCGCCCAGCCGCTCACGGGCGCGATGCGGTCCAAGGCGATATATCGCTTCTTCGGTACCCTGATTGGCGCTGCGGCCACCGTAGTGCTCGTGCCGAATCTCGCCAACAGTGCCGAGCTCTTGTCCCTCGCTCTCGCCCTTTGGACGGGGCTATGCCTTTACCTCGCGCTCCTGGATCGCACACCGCGCAGCTACGTGTTCATGCTATCCGGATACACTGCAGCGCTCATTGGCTTTCCAAGTGTCGCCGACCCCGGCTCTGTGTTCGACACGGCCGTTAACCGGGTTGAAGAAATTACGCTCGGTATTATCTGCGCTACGGTGATCGGTAGCATCGCCTTTCCGCGTTTCGTCGGACCCGTGCTGAGCCAAAGGCTTGGGACGTGGTTCAGCGATGTGCGGCAGTGGTGCCTCAGCGTTCTGGAAGGGCAAGCCGGTGACGAAGCGCGGCAGCACGCGCGACGCCGCCTCGCCGCGGATGCTGCGGAATTGGACATGCTTGCGAGCCACCTCGCCTACGATCGGTCGAACCTCGAACATGCGACGCGTCCGATACGCGCCCTGCGCCGGCGTATGGTCATGGGTTTGCCCGTCCTCTCCGCCATCGGCGACCGAATGCGAGAATTGCAACGCACGCAAGAGGGGATCGGCCCTCACCTGAGGACCATACTCAATGACATCACCGACTGGGTGTGCGCCGGGGATCCCTCGCCGGCCGAGGCAAGCCGGCTGCGGCGCAAACTAACTGCAGCCGAACCCCCTCTGAACGCGGGATCGAGCTGGCGTGATATCGTACTTACCAGTTTGCTCCTTCGGCTGAAGGAATTGTTGGCTATCGCGAGCGATTCGCGTGAACTGCGGCAGGCAATCGAAACTGGCAGGGCTCCGCCCCGGCGGTTGATCGGTCCTGAGCCAACGGATGCTGCGCATCGTGACCATGCGATGGCCTTGCTCTCGGCAGCCGCAGCCGCCTTGGCCGTGCTGCTCTGCTGCGCCTTTTGGATCGCCACAGGCTGGCCTGAGGGAGCGGTCGCGGCCGAGATGGCCGCCGTCGCCTGCTGCTTCTTCGCCGCGCAAGACGACCCGGCGCCGTTCATCGTCAGTTTCGTAATTTTCGCAATTGGCGCCGTGGCGATCGATATCATGTATCTCTTCGTCATCTTGCCGGCCATCAACAGCTTCGAGATGCTGGCCCTGGTCCTGGCGCCCGTTTACCTCGTGCTTGGCGTCCTCATCGCCACACCGGCGACCTTCTGCGCGGGTATGCCGCTCGCGGTGAATGGGGCCGCCTTGCTGAGCCTGCAAGCAACCTACAGCGGAGATCTTCCAGCTTTCTTGGGTGGCGCCATTGCTTTTGTCCTCGGCATGTCCGTGGCAGCGGTTACTACTCGTTTGATCCGCTCCG
>JAFAHH010000261.1 GCA_019237355.1 Acetobacteraceae bacterium
CATCAAGTTGACAAGACGGGATTTGATGAGACTAGCTGGAATGCCGGATACGCTGCCGGGCCAAGCGGTCTGGAGCCGCCGACGCCCAATGAATTCCATGGCCTTGACCGCTTCTCGTACTGGAACGGCTATATAGAAGGCCGGGGAGCGCGCCGCAAAGCAATGGGCCAGCGTCACCACGCTGCCGGGCCAAGCGGTCTGGCTGAATGATGGCATAGCGCTGAACGCCGCAGTCTTCTTTTGGCTCCTTCTCTGATCATGAAATTCGGTCAGTGTGACTCGTGCGCGGTAGCCCGCGCAATTCTGGGGGCGGTGAAGGGCCTCGCGTCGCTGCGGCCCGGGATTGGCCAAACGCTCGCACGTCATCCCTATTGGAGATAACGAAACCGCTTTGACCGGGGTGAGGTTCCAGGATTTGCAAAGGCACGATTGCGTGTAGATACCAAGGATGATACAACCATTAGGCGCGGAGTCAAGCCAGGGATCGCAGCTCACGCGCACTTGTAGGGTATATCGCTCGCGTTGTTTGCCCGGTGTTGAGGAATATCGCATGGTCCATGTGAGCAACTTCCCATCTCGGCTCCCATCACACTGCTTTTACGGCAGTATCGCGGTGCTGTTGATCAGTGACTGACAAAGCCAGGAATACGGTGCCCAAGCGTCCCGATCGTCTCGGCACGTCTAAATCAGCAGCACCAATCTCCCGAAATAGCAGAATAAGTAATCTCGTAAGGACCCTATCGGCACGCCTTATGCTCGTGATCGGGCTGGCGCTGATGCCGACCATCGGCTTTCAGATCTGGACAGAGGTCGAAGTCCGCCATGCGCGGGAGAAGCTTATGCATGAGGAGGCGCGGCGCCTTGTTAGCCTCGTCGCTTCCGAACAAAATCAGATCCTGCAAGGTGCGCGCCAGGTTCTCAAAAGCATCGACGATCTCTCGGGTGCACTGGTGGCTGAGCCTGAGGCGTGCCAACGCCGCTTGGGCAAGCTGCTCTCACAGTTCCGCCGCTATGATTCGGCATTCCTGGTAGGGCTGAATGGCCGGGTGATTTGCGGCGCGCGCCCGCAGGATAGAGGCCGCGACATTTCCGATCAGCTTTACTTCCGGGAAGCTTTGCGAACGAGCGGTTTTGCCGTAGCCACCTTCGCCCAGGATCCTGTTTCGGCGAAGGCTGTGCTTCATTTGGCTCAGCCGTATCACGATGAAGCTGGATCTGTCGTGGGCATTGGCGTGCTCGCCCTGAGCCTTGATTGGCTGGGCCAGCAGCTCGATCGCCTCCCTCTCCCCGCGGCAGCGACCGCCTCCGTCACTGATAGTGCCGGCATCGTACTCGCACGCCGTCCGGACGCTGCTCGGTATGTGGGAAAACCGGTTCCGCCCTGGGTCCGGGCAAACGTGGAAGGAACCGAGATTAGATCGAGCGAGATGCAGGGCTTCGACGGCATCACCCGGATTGTCGGCTGGTCGCCTGTCCGAGCTGAGGCGTATGGTGTGATGGTTGCGGTGGGCCTCGACAAGGCCGCCTTGTTCGCCGCTGAGGCGCGGGCGAACCTGCTCGAAATGGCAATGATCGGCCTGGGCGCATGTTTGGCCTTCACCGTGACGGGGTTCGGTGTATCACGCCTGATGCGCCGTCCACTATCTAAGCTGCTCGCCGCGGCCGGGCGCTGGCGCGAGGGAGAGCTTGCTGCCCGAACCGGGCTGCATGGGGACGCTTCCGAGTTCGGTCAACTCGGCGCTGCGTTCGACGAAATGGCAGCAGCGCTCGAAGCCCGCGAGGAGGTTCTGCGAGCCGCGGGAGCTGAGCGCAAGTTCCTGCTTGGTGCCCTTGATCTCGCCGCGATCATGCTGCGGGACCCGGACGGCACGATCCGCTACTGGTCGGCTGGTTGCGCTGCCCTTTATGGGTATACGGCCGAGGAAGCGGTCGGCCGGGTTTCACACAAGCTGCTCTGCACCGTGCACCCCGTTCCGTTGGCCGAGATCGAGGCAGCACTGGCGCGTGACGGCGATTGGCGAGGCCAGCTCCGTCACTGTCACAAGGATGGCCACGAAATAGAGGTCGTGACGCACCAGGTTCTCCGGCGTAATCACGGCCGTCCGGCCACAGTCGTTGAAAACAACTCGGACGTTACCGCCCAGCGGCAGGCGGAGAAGGCCCTTGCCGCCGAGCAGGCCGGGCGCGAAAGAATACTAGAGCGCCGCCTAGAGGAACGCACGGCTGCCCTGCGCGAGAGCGAAGGCCGGTACCATCTTTTGGTAGAAAGCGTCACCGATTACGCGATCTACATGCTCGACCCTCAGGGCTACGTCAGGAATTGGAATGCCGGGGCGCAGCGCATCAAAGGCTATACCGCCGAGGAGATCGTCGGTCGGCATTTTTCCCGGTTCTACACGGAAGAAGACCAAGCAGCCGGTGAACCCGGCCGGGTGCTCGAGACGGCTGCCCGGGAGGGGCGCTACGAGGCGCAGGGCTGGCGCGTCCGCAAGGGTGGTTCGCGTTTCTGGGCCAATGTCGTCATCGATCCGATTCGTGCCGAGAACGGGCGGCTGATCGGCTTTGCCAAGGTCACCCGGGATATCTCGGAGCAGCGGCAGGCGCAACTCTCCTTGGAGGAGGCGCAGGGCCGGCTGGTCAGGGCACAGAAAATGGAGGCGGTAGGCCAGCTTACCGGCGGCATTGCACACGACTTCAACAACCTGCTCCAGGCGGTGTCGGGCAACCTCGACCTCGCCCACATCACCACGAGACAGGGGGATGAGAACCGCACGCTCCGGCTGCTGGATGACGCGCAGCGCGCACTCGGGCGGGGTGCGCGGCTTACCGGACAGCTCCTCGCGTTTTCACGCCGTCAGATACTGCGGCCCGAGCGCGCCCGCGTGAGCGAGTTGCTCGCGGAAACAAGCGAACTGATCCGCCGCGCGCTCGGAGAGGCTATCACGTTTGAGATGCATTCCGAGGCGGGGTTGTGGCCCTGCTACATCGACCATTCGCAATTCGAGGCGGCGCTCCTCAACCTCGTCCTCAATGCCCGTGATGCAATGCCGCGAGGCGGTGCGTTGATCATCGGCATGAGCAACGTCTCCGTAAGCATTAGGGCGGCGGCGGCTCTCAATGGCATTGCTCCCGGCGATTATGTGCGCATCGACGTGACCGATACCGGGTCCGGCATGTCGCCAGAGGTGCGGGCGCATGTCTTCGAGCCATTCTTCACGACGAAAGAGGTGGGCAAGGGCTCGGGGCTCGGCTTGGCACAGGTGCATGGGTTCGCGCACCAATCGGGCGGCGCGGTCACAGTGGATAGCGCGCTAGGGCG
>JAFAHH010000344.1 GCA_019237355.1 Acetobacteraceae bacterium
CTCCATATGAGCGGACAAGCCCGCCCGGGGCCCCGCCCACCCCCCGTTGGCCACATGGAGGGGGCGGGGTGGCCGGGGCGGTGTTGCCGCCCAGAGTGGGATCACTTTTCCCCACCGTAGGGCCAGAGGCCGTTGGCCAGTTGTCGCCCCTTGAGTTCCGCGATGCGGCCCGGCGGATCTCAGCGACAAGCTTGAGGGACAGCCCTGGCCGTTGGTCATCTGGAGAAAGCGCCCCGGTCGCTCCGAGAAATTCCAGGTTTTGCCAATGGCGCACGATCGTGTGAGATCCGCTTTTACGACAGTCGTAATGATTATGGATGACCGAAAACGGCCGGGGAGATTTATTTTCGCGGGCGGGCTGAGAATCGCTAGGTGGGCAGGGCTCGTGGGAGTCTGAAGCTTGCACGTGCTCCTAGGGGCTTCCCGCAGAGTATGGCGCCGGGCCAATTTCAGTGACAGAGATGGGTGATATCCCATTGCGGTTGGTCACGGAGGGAGCGGCAATCCCGCCGGGCCCATACTTCATTATCCGCTCCGTCAACCCACAGAATTTCAACGATCCCAACCGCGCCTGATTGACGAGGGCCTCGAACGAAATGGTCCGGCGTGCCGCGGGGTCCGCATGAGGTCCGCAGTTATGACTTGATGCCGACGGTCAGGATTGAACTGACGGCCTACTGATTACGAATCAGTTGCTCTACCACTGAGCTACGTCGGCAACAGGTCCGATCCGGGTTATAGACGAGATTCCCCGCGAGCTGCACGATGAATACCAACCGCTACCCGACCGCGGACAACAAGGCAAGCGTCAGAAAGTACCGAGATGGCCTATAACCTTGGCCCCGTCTGATCCGGGAACCCCACCCCAAAGCCGATCCGGAGAGGTCGGTGCCGGACCCTAAAGCCGCGCTGGCTCGCCTCCCCCATCAGAACTCAACGTGGCTAACCGCTGAAGCAACAACGGGACCCCAGCCACGACCTCATACAGCTCGCGAGCTGCCGGCCATGCAAACCCGAGCGCAATGGCGCGTTCGATCGCCGCCAGGAGAGGTGCTGCCGACCCAGCCACATCACAGACCAGGATCGGCTTGTCATGCAGCCGGAGTTGGCGCCAGGTGATGATTTCGATGGTCTCGTCCAGGGTGCCCAGACCCCCGGGCATCGAGACGAAGGCGTCAGCCAACTCGAACATGTGGCGCTTCCGGCTATGCATGCTATCGGTCACGATCATTTCGGCAACACCAGCATGGGCCGCCTCCACCCGTGTAAGGAACTCGGGGATCACCCCGACCACCCGGCCACCAGCCGCCAACGCTGCGTCAGCAACCGCCCCCATCAGGCCAACCCGGCCGCCGCCATAAACGAGATCTAGCCCCGCTTCGGCCAAGCCGCGGCCGAGGCCGTCGGCCGCATGCCGGAAAACCGGGTTCTCCCCTGAATGCGATCCGCAGAAAACCGCGACGGTTCGAATACTTGGCAAGCTGACCCTCCTTTTGGCCCGTCGCGGGCTGATGACGTATCCGGGATCAGAAGCGGCCCGGCGAAGTGACGACGATAAAGCAGTATCCTCGCACCAGTTTGACCCAATCTGGTTGCCAGGTTCTTGCGATGCGGCGAAAAATGCCAGAGCGGAGGGCGCGCGGCTTAGGTGAGCCGGCACAGCGGAGGGGGCATGAAGAGGCTGGCGGCCGTGGGGGCCAAGCGGAGCGAAATTGGGCCGTCGGTCTCCTTAGCCGCCCTGTTTGCCGGGTTTTTCCGCATCGGGATGATCGGATTTGGCGGGGTTTTGCCTTGGGCGCGGCGTATGCTGGTCGAGCAGCGGAAGTGGCTCACCGCCCAGGAGTTCACCGATCTGCTGGCGCTATGCCAATTCTTGCCCGGCCCCAACGTCGTGAACCTGGCCGTGGCCGTGGGGTGGCGCTATGCTGGCGTGGCCGGGTCGGTGGTTTGCTTTACCGGGTTGATCGCGGCCCCTATGGCGATCGTGATCGGACTGGGCGCGGTGTATAGCCGTTATGCACAGCTTACCGTTGTGCAGCACGGTTTTGCGGCTATGGCGGCCGCGGCTTCGGGCCTCGTCCTCTCGACTGCGTTCAAGATCGCCGCACCGTTGCGTTCACGGCCGGTCGGGATCGCGACGGCAGCCATTACCTTCGCGATAGTGGGCCTTGTTCACGTACCGCTCCTTTTGGCGCTAATCGTGCTCGTACCCGTTTCGATCTGGATTGCATGGTGCTACCGGGAGTAAAGGGGGTTGTAGCCCTCGCCATCCTGTTCGCGCAGCTCTCCCTGCTGGCGGTGGGCGGGGTGAGTTCGGCATTGCCAGAAATGCAGCGGCAAGTGACGATTACCCACGGCTGGATGTCAGGCCAGCAATTCGCAGCACTTTACGCCCTGGCACAGGCTGCACCGGGGCCGAATATGCTGATCGCCACACTGGTCGGCTGGCAAGTCGCTGGGCTCGCTGGCGCGGTCGTAGCAACCTTGGCTTTATGCGGCCCTTCCGGAGTATTGTGCTATTTTACGGCGAGCGCTTGGCACCGTTTCCGGAACGCGCGCTGGCGTCGCATCGTTCAGGCAGGATTGACTCCGGTCACCGTCGGGCTGGTAATGGCGGCGGCGATCCTCCTGATTCGGGCAACATCGATCGATGCCGGACACGCTACCCTGACTGCTCTATGCACGGCCGGTTTCCTGTTCACGCGTATTCATCCGTTGCTCGTGCTTGCCGTCGCGACCGCGATCGGAGCGATGGGCATATTGTAGCTGCTCGGAATAGAGCGCGATGGCTTGAGGCGGACTCGTCGGAAAGCCTGAATCGCGCTCTCAAAGCAAAACGCTACATCAGCCGCTCGGCCCAAGTGCGGGGAGTTTTGGCGTTACGGATTTCGATATCTAGATGGTATCGGAACTTCCGCGGTCTCACTCTAGCAATGTGCTCCACAATATCGCGGAGCCCTTCATCCAGCGTGCGAGTGGTGCGATAACCTAGCAACCTTCTAGCTTTCGCGCTGCTGCAAAAGGCCTCCTTCACCTCTTGCGGCCGATCGTTCACGTAGACTGCCTGACCCTGGAAGCCGACAATCTCCTTTAACCTTTGGAAAAGCTGGTTAATTGAGACAAACTCTTCATCTGGCCCAATATTCACGATTTCAGTAACTGCGTGCTCGGCGATGCCCAACGCGATCAAGCAGGATAGGCAATCTTCGACATGACTGAAGCAACGTTTCTGCTCGCCGTCGCCGTAGATGAAAGGGGACCGCCCTTGCAGCATCAGGTTGGCCATGATGCTGGCAACATTGCGATAGGGATCATCAAATTTCTGCCGCGCACCGATGATATTGTGCGGAACAGCGATCGCATATTCCACCCCGTGCACAGTGCATAGATTAGCAAGCGCCCGCTCGGCCGCGACTTTCGCAATTCCATACGGATCCTGCGGCGCCGGGTCATAACTTTCGAGGAAGGGAATCGGGCTCGCCCCGTAACGCGCCATCGAGCTACAAAATACGATCCGTCGCACCGAGTTAGCGATTGCCGCGGAAAACACGGCGACGGAGCCGGTCGCGACGTTATCCATAACCACTGCCGGCGAAAAGACAGAAAGGCCTTCATAGGCTGTCGCGGCACAGTGATAGACCAGGTCGCAGCCGCGCATCGCTTTCGCGATGGCGTTATAGTCGCGGCAGTCGTGTTGATAGAATTCTGCGCCCGAGGGAACATTGATCAACTCGCCCCCGCTTAGATTGTCGCACCCTACGACATCGTAGCCCAGAGAGAGAAGCCGCTCGGCCAAATGGCTTCCCAGGAACCCGGCAATACCGGTGATGAACACCCTTTCGCGCATAGCCAATCAGCGCACGAAGACGGCGCGCAACGCCTGGCCGCCCTTATTGAACAGCTTCGTTAGATCAATGGTGCGAAAGCCGAGATGCGCCCCTATGGCGCGAAGCTTTGCTTCGGTATAGGCACTGTGATGATATTGGCCACAACCATTTTGGTTGCCAAAAAACATGGTCTGTAGAATGCCCCAACGCTCGTCCAGCGCCCGGCCGCACCCGGCATAGTCATCGGGGTGGCCGACCTTATAAAAACTGCGCCAGGAATCCTTGGCTGCTAGGAACCTGGCGCATACCCACTCGAAATCGGGAACCTCAACCGTCAGCCGGCCTTGATGGCAAAGAACGCGCGCCATTTCAGGCCAAACCTTGGCCTCTTCCTCAAATGAGAAATGCTCAAAGACATGCTCAGCCAAAATCTCGTGCACGGAACCATTGCTCCATGGAAGCGATGCCGGATCGATGCCGGTTACCACACCGGGGGCGCGTGCAGCCCGGTCGATGTTGATCCAGCCCGGAAGCACCTTCGTGCCGCATCCGATATGGAGCCGCACGACAGGAACATACGCACCGTCCCTCATCGCACGATCTCTTGGCCCATGTTCTGCCTTGCCGCGACGGCAATTTGCGTGTGAACCGGCGTGAAATCCTCTTCTGGCAAAATCGCTTCGACCGTGCGCAACAGCTCCGTGAGCGCGCGCGCAATCCAGTAAGCTTCAAGGCTGGGGGCCGAGTAGAATCCAGCGATCATGCCGGGCAAGTCAGCGCGCAATGCCGAGACTTCCTGGCGCATCCAAGGCAGCCAGCGCGCCCGAAAGATGGCCGGCACCTGTTGCATCAAAAGACGCCGCTCCGCCTCGGGCAGGCGGGCGAGACTGAAGGTTTCCAGATGGGCATAGGCCGTAGTGATCAGCGGCGTGCGCCAGCGCTGATCCGCGAGCGGAAGATCAAGCCCGAGGCGCCGGCAGCCGGTCTCAGTCGCATCGCGCGCCAGGCGCAAAACCGGCTTGCCGCCATCCCGCCGCCAGTAAAGCAGCTCCGGGACGTGCCGTATTTCGCCGTAGAGGGCGAGTTCCGCGAGCAGCGCGTGGTCCCACCCGGCCAGGTACCGTATCGGAGCCAGCCGGTCCGCCGCATCCCGGCGATAGATTCCCCAGAAACTGGGCGAGCTCGTGTAGCGCTGCATCACATGCCGCGCACGATCGAATGCATTGTCGCCGATGGCGCTGAGGCAATGATCGGGCGGATATGCCTCGTGCTGCCCTTGGCTGGAGAAAACCACACCGGCAGCATGGCACATCGCACAGCCCGCGTTTGCTAGCAACACATCCATGATCTGCGCGATGAAATCGGGCGCCAGCAGATCGTCGGCTGATTTGGGGAGCACATAGTCGGAGTCCCCGAACCAAAAGGCCCGCTGAAAATTTGCAATCGCCCCGCCATTGCAGCGGTTTCGCTTGATCCGGATGTGGCTATGCCTTTGGGCGTATTCTTCGAGCACGGCAAGGGTGCCGTCGTTGGAGCCGTCATCAATCAGAGTCAGCCTTATAGAAGGCCAGGTCTGGCCCAGTACGCTATCAATCGCGTCGGCGACAAACTCTGCACCGTTGTAGACAAACAGGTTTACATCGACACACGGCAGCGAAGGCATGTCCGGCTCCCCTCTGCGCGGCATTGTGCCGCAGAGGCGTTTCTTGTTGGTTAAGTCCGGCACCAATCGCGCCACGTATTGCGCAAGGCATCGGCCAGGTTGCGGCCAAAGCGCGGGGCATCGCAAAGTGGGCTGGATCTTACTTGGGTGCGCAGAACGGCCCGCAGGTCAGAGAGCGCGCGCAAGTCGCCGGCCCGCTGCACGACGATTTCGATATAGCGCGCCCTATGATCAGCGACCCAATCTTCCAGGCCTACATTGCACATATGGCTCATCGAATGCCGGGACGCAAAGGTCTGACCGGCTAAGGTGACCGTCGGCACACCCATCCATAGCGCCTCGCAAGTCGTGAGGCCGCCGGAATACGGAAACGGATCGAGCGCAATATCGACTTGGTTGTACTCGGCCAGAAGTACCCGGTGCGGCGAAGGGCCGCGCAGCTCGATCCGGCCGGGGTCGACGCCATGCAATGCGAAGGCTCCCAACATGCGTTCGGCGGTCGCCTCATCAGCGTATTGATGGGATTTAAGCAGGAGCCGTGCCTTGGGAACCCGGACCAAAATTTCTGACCAGGTCCTAATTGTAGCCGGTGTAAGTTTCGCAAGGTTATTGAAGCACCCGAAAGTTGGATACCCGCTGCTCAGCGCCGGTAGTGCAGCGACTTCTGCCGCGTAGCTTGGGGGGCTATAGCAAACATATCCATCGGGCAAGCGCAGGAGACGCTCGGTATAGAAATGTTCGAAACCCGCCGGCGTCTCCCAAGCGTCGGTCAGGAACCAGTCCATCTCGGGGATGCCAGAGCTGTGGCTTTGCATCCCGACCCATTTTATCTGAACCGGCGCCAGGCGATGCGCGCAAGCAGTCATGCGCCCGGCATCGCCATACCCTCCGAGATCGATCAGGATATCGATCGAAAGCCCGCGTGCGTGGCGGGCCAGAGCGGCGTCATCGAACCCATCGATATCGTGCCACTCGGAGGCGATTGCCCGAAACCGGCGTGCGATCGGGTCCCAGGCACCATTCTGGGCAAGGCAGATGATTTCAAATCGTGAAGGGTCGAGATTCTCGAACCCAGCAACGGTAAGCCACCCGACGGGATGGGTTTTCAGCGTCCCGGAAAGCAGCCCTAAGCGCAACCTCCGATCCGTCTCACGGCTATTGACCAATTCAGGCAATGCACTGCGCGGCAATCGCTTCGCGCATTGTTGCAGCACATCGAGCAGTTCTGAACCGCCAACACCTTCCCGATACGGCAGCGCGTTGCTAAGCGCGCGCCACGGCAATAGAGAATCGGGAAACTGGGCAATAGCATCCCGCGCTATCGCCTCTGCTTCCCGCTGCAGGCCGAGGGATACTGTTGCGTTTACCAAATTGCACAATAACCCGGGCTGTTTGCCGTGGGCCGCGAGCACGCCTTGCAAACCCCTTCGCGCCTCCGCTGGGCGATGCATGCGGATCAGCACCGCCGCATGGTCATTGCCGAGCTGAACATTGCTGGGATCGATCGCGACCGCTCGGGCAAGCGCCGCCTCGGCCTCAGCGAGGCGATGCGAACAGCCGAGGAGGCCGGCAAAGAGCGAAGCGATGGCCGGGTCATCGGGCGCAAGAACCGAGGCCGCTTCGAGGCAATCCAGTGCTTCTGGGCGGCGGCCAAGCCGTTCGAGAAGCAGGCCGCGGGCGCTTAGGGCTATGGCGTCCAGGGGATTTTGCTTACAGACCAGCTCAAGGCGGGCGAGCTCGGCTTCATGCGACCCGGCGGCAAAGGCTGCCTCTACCCGGCGCAGCGCAAAAACAACAGCGCCGGGGTTGAGAAGCTGGGCCTGCGCAAAGGCCGACTCGGCTGCTGGTGCATCGCCGGTCAGCATCAGGGAAATACCGAGCGCGTCCCATGCCTCCGGACTATCAGGCGCTACCCGGCAGCAACGGAGCAGTAGTGGCTGTGCGCTGAGGCCGTCCCCTTTCCCAATGTGCAGCACGGCAAGCGAGAGTAGTGCTTCTGTTCGTGATGGATTGAGCTCCAGAACCCGGCCGTAGGCCTGCGCCGCTAGATCGGACTGGCCCTCGGCCCGGAAGCTCTCGGCGAGCCGGAGCGGCGGTTCGTCCCAATCCGGGTAGATCTGGGCGAGGCGCTCGATCATTCGCCGGGCCTGCTGTCGGTTGCCAATGCGGTCTTCGGCGATGGCTAGGTTCAGGTGCGTGGCCGGGCTTGCGTCATCGCGCTGCACCGCCCGGCGAAGCAAGGGTACTGCCGCCCGAGCCTGGCCCGAGGCAAGGAGTCCGGCCGGATTGGGCGCGGGCCCCGCCTCGCCTGCGGCCGGAATCATTTCGCTCCCTCGGGCCCGGGCCTCTCGAGGACAACGAACCAGCCAGGGACCGGTGCTCCCGCTTCTTGCCGAAGCGACTCAGCACGAAGCTCTCGAATTTGGAACCCTGCTTCGACCGAAGCCACGTTTACATAGGCCTGGGCATGCGCGTAGCGGCCTTGCGCCCGTAGCATCCAGCCGGCTGCGCTGCTTTCGAGCTGCTCGACGGTGAAAAGGAATAAGCCGCCTGGCGCGAGCCTGGCGTAAACTCGCGCAAGCACGTCTTCGAGCGCACCGAAGTAGCACAAGACATCCGCAGCCAGAACCAGCCTGTATTCGCGCGTATCCGACTGCAGCGCATCCATTACATCCGCTTCGTGCAGCTCAGCGTAGAGCTGCTTGTTTCCGGCACAGGCCAGCATGCGGGCAGAGAGGTCGATCCCAACAAGCGGCCCAATGCGTAGGTCGGAGCATGCAACTGCAACCAATCCTGTTCCGCAGCCGAGGTCGAGAACAGGGCCGATTCGAGCGCTGCACGATTCGTGTTGCTGCACCAGTGATGGCATGTGATCAATGACCCCGGCGCGGATCAGACCCGGCACGCGATAACCAAGGCTAATCAGATGCGCTTCGAATCTATCCGCGTAGCCATCGAACACCGCCCGCACATAACCGGCTGGAGCACGCGGTGAATTGGGCCGCACTCCAGACGCGGCAACCATATGCCGCACATACTCATCTTCCGGACCGAGCTTAAGCGCCTCAGCGTAAGCCCAAGCCGCTTCATCATGACGGCCGAGGCTTGAGAGCGAATGCGCGTACAAGCAAAATAAGCAGGCATCGACGACGCCGTCCCTTCGCGCCGCTTCCGCTAAACTAAGCGCGGATGCGAAATTCCGCTGCTTGGCTTGCAAGAGGATCGCGGCGTTGCGCAATCCAACATCACCAGGAACTGCGGCAATGCCTGCGGCAAGGGCTAGAGAGGCCGCTTCTGGCCGGGAGCACGCCTCCTCCGCAGCCGCGAGCCCAGGGTACACGGCGGGGTTTTTGGGCGCTCCCCCGAGCGCGTCCTTGAAGCAGAGCACGGCTTGCTCAGCTTGCCCCAGGCGAAGCAGCGCGTACCCGAGAAGCGCTTTCGCTGCCGGATCGGTGTGGTCACATATTACTGCTTCGGCGGCGTCCATCGCCGCTTCTGGTAGCTGGCCCAGCTCGGTTAGAACCTCAGCGCGTGCTTTGCGCAGTTCCGTATTTTCGGGAGCGGCGTCGATCGCATCATCCAGCAAGCGGCGTGCATCGGCCGGCCGACCGTCCTGAATGGCAATCTTCGCGGCCAAAAGCGCCGCATCCGCTGTTCCCGGTATCAGCCGCTGCAATGCCGCGACAATGGGTCGCGCGGCCCCAAAGCGACCGGCCTTGATCATCTCGGTCGCACGGGCGACAAGAAGTCCGGCATCGGCCGGGGCTGCATTCTGGTTCACGGGTTTGGCTCCTTTTGAGCGCTAGGCTGAGCACGCATCAAAGCAGCGCACCCAGCCGCGCGGGGCGGATTATCGAAGCTGGCGCTAAGCGATATTTGGGCTAACCTTCCAGCCCTGCGGCGATGCTCTCATTCACTGAAATCAGAAAACCGAAATCGGGTTCTTCGCGGTGCGCCTCACGCTGCACGGCGAGCCCGACCGAGACGATCGAGGCTCGCAGCTCCTTCGGCAATGTGTTGGCTGGGTCACGCAATAAATCGACGACGCTGATCCAGAGGCGGTGATTGTCAGCGAGCGCCTTGGCTTTTGCGACAGGCCCTGCAGTTTTGGCCGCGTGCAGGTTAACGTTCGCGCGTCTGAAGACGTCCGCCTCTTGCGCTCGAACGCCGCGATGAGAGGCTGCGTTCTGATAGGCTCGCGCTGCAGTGGTCATTGCGTGCACGGAGCAGGTCCCCGGGATGATTGGTTCTGGCGTGCGACCGCGGTTATTTGTGGCATCTCCGGAGCCCGCCCAAGAACTGTGTCCTCGTGCCTTATGATTCGCCGTACAAGCTTCAGCGCCTGATAGCAATCATCTGCCTCAGCGGCCGCTAGGGCTTGGTCGAGGATTTCACACGCGAGCTGCGATGTCGTGGCTGATTTGAACTCGGCAACCAGTTTGCGAGCCAGGGCGAGGCCCCGAGGCCGTTCCTCCTCAGAACCGATATAAGCTGATTGCAGGGCGAAGTAAATTCGCCGTGCTGGGCTATCCGCCTGATCTGGGGCCATGATCTGCTTGCCGAACAAGAAGCGCGCCTTGGCGGTGAGCTCGATCCGGGTTTTGTTACGAAAGCGGATAGGCGCGCCATTGACTATCATCATCTCGCCTTGCCGCAATTCGAGTACTAACGTTGACATTCGCCCTCCCCTGGGCGATCCTTGTTTCGACCCAGGTAGTTTAATGGTTCACGCCGGAGAGGACGTTCTGCCCGAACCCCGGTCTCCAATCCGTTTGGAGAATCGGTTACTTGAAGAGACTGAGCAGTGTTTGCGGCGCCTGGTTAGCTATAGACAAAGATTGAGTGCCGAGCTGCTGGCGTATCTGTAGCGCCTGTAGCTGGGCTGATTCTTTGGCCATATCTGCGTCTACCAACGACCCCAAGCCGCTATTTATCGCATCGATCTTGTCGCTATTGTAACTGATTTGGTTGTCGATGTAGGTTGACGCGGCGCCATAGGTATTGAGCTGATTCCCTACCACGTTCACCTTGTTCATGAAGGTCCCTGTTGTAGTAATTAGGGCCGCTACGCTTGCAGCTCCGCCGAGCTGGGTTGTAGTGAAGTTGAGCGAAGCGTAGAAAGCCGAAGCTCCAAAGCTCGAGATGCTGTAGCTTGAGCCACTTTCGTTGCGTACAACGCTAAAGCTGGTAGCCTTGCCACCGCTAATGCCGCCAATCAGGCTGTTGCCATTGTATGTAGCGTCCGCAAAGTAGGTTTTCACATTCGCGAGGTCAGATTGGTACTGCGCGATATATTGGCTGCGCTCGTTTCCGGTTGTGCTGGCATCTGACAGCTTCACCAGAATATCGCGCATGTTGCTCATCTCGTTGCTGACATTGTTCAGCCCCGAAACTGTGGTATCGAGCAGCCCCTTTGCATTGCCCAGCTGCTGATTAGCGCTGGTCAATGCGCCCACATCCGACCGCAGCCGCTGCGCCACCGAGTAAGCCGCGCCATCATCGAACGCGTCGGCAACGCGGTATCCTGTAGAAATCTGCTTTTGCGTAGCTTGCAATTGAGTATTGGTGGTGTTGAGCGACTGCAGCGCGACCATTGCGCCAAGATTAGTGTTCACAGAGTTTAACGACACGGTATCTTACCCTCTAATCAGGTTCGTGTTGGAATGTGCCGCGTTTTTTCGAGCCTGGTTATGTAACACTGGAGCCGTTAATCGCCGGTGAAGCTACCCACTAGCTGACCGACCCAAGATACTTCACAAGCGATAGAGTCTGGCTGTTGGCAATTAGCTGGTAGGAGGATTGCAACTGCGTCTGCACCAGCGACAAGCTCGATAGGGTGGCCGCCATGTCGACATCCTCGGCCCCGGAGACCTGGGTGCTCAATGCCGTAGCGGCATCGGCAAGCGTGGCCTTCTGATCGCTCAGTCGGCTGCCCGCGTTGCCCATAGCACCCACGTCGGCCGCCATGGTGCTGATCGCGCCGCTTAAGCTGGTTCTGGTGTCCGCAACCAAGTCGGCAAATCCCGGGGCGTCGGCTTGGGTGCTATTAAGTGAGCCGATCGTCGCCAGGCTGCGCAGCAGATCGCGCATGTAAGAACCGGTCGTCGAGCTGCCTTGCGACGCAACATAGCCGTTGCTGCTCGCCAGTAGGCCAACTGAGGTGCGCTCGCCCTCACCCGTAACCACACTTGCGTATTGGCCGGCGAGCGCTGACGCGGGCTGCGAGAGCAAAGCAGAGAAGGGCGAAGACCCCGGCGCGTTCGAGGACGCGACCGCAAGGGTTGCAGCCGCCGTGCTCGCCGCGCCGTTGGTCGCGAGCGCCCCCACGGCCGCGCTGATCTGAGTGTAGAAGCCGGAGGACAGGATCGCATCGGGGTTTGGCACTGGCGCATTCGCGCTGTCCTGGCCGGCGAACACGTAAGTGTCGCCGTCTTTCGTATCGAGCAATCCGGCAACCTGTTTGAGGGCGTCGCGGGCGCTGGCAGCAATGTTGTCCACCTCCTGCCCACTTAGTCCATTCAAATTATTCAGTTGTGCGTAGAGGTCAGAGGCAACCTTTTGGATCGCGGTCATTGCGGTATTGGTTACCTGCAGCCGCCCAAGCGCCGAATCGATCCCGTCCTGCCATACTTGCTCGTGCGCCAGAATCGGGCGAAGGCGCAGCGATACGGATGCGCCTTGCCCCAAGCCCGCGTAGGCATCTGCAACCCGGC
>JAFAHH010000356.1 GCA_019237355.1 Acetobacteraceae bacterium
ACGAGCACTCCCGTTGAGGAAACGCCGTTGGCGATAACGTAGAGCGTGCTCGGTCCGGTCTCGGTCGCGCCCAACACCGTAAAGTTCGTCGATGAAGCCGTATTACGCGCCACTGACATCGTGTTGAACCCGAAGCTCCGCTGATAGAAGGCGTGACCTGTGGCAGTATTAACGATCTCCACGATCGGGTAGTTGGTGTTTGCCTGGACGTCGTCACCGTAGACTGCACCCTGCGAGAGCCCATTGAACTGTGTGCCGGTGAGTTGATAGGTGCCGCCGCGAGTAACGTCCGTAGGCGATGTGTTGATGACCGGAAGCCAGCTGGCATCAGCGCTGCCGGATGGCGTATAGATCCACACGTGTTGCGTGTGCTGGGGCGCCACCGCCAACACCTGGCCGGTCGGCAGCATCAGGAAGTTCCACAGGAACGAGCCGCCGCTGGGTGCATCCGTATTGTTCGCCGTAACGAGCGTGAACGGATTGCCGGCAGAGTTGGGACCGACCTCGTAGAAATTGGTCGGGGACGCGAAGGCGGCAGAGAACGGGCCGGCGGCGAACAGCACGTTGCCGCTCGGCAAGGTAGCGGCGGGGGCGTCGGCGAGGGTTTGGACGGCACCAGTAGGCGAGTTGGGTACGTTGGGACCGGCTGCCCATGTCCCCGTCGAAGTATTGTAGATCGCGGTATGCGGAGGGCCGCCGGTGCCGAAGTTATTGCCGGCAGCGGTGGTGCCGCTGAAAACAATGACGTTGTCACCACTGCCATCGGCAGCAGTGTCGGGCCGCAACGCCTGCGGGCCCAGCTCATAGGTCGCGTTCGCCCCCCCGCAATCCGGAAGTTGGACCGGTACCGTACCCGCGCTCGACCAGCTCCCAGTGTTGGGGTCGTAAACTTCGGAACCGAAGATGGCAGGGCAATTGGGGTACAGATTGACATAGACGTCGACAGCCAGGACCTTGCCGTTCGGCAACAAGGTGAAGCCCTCTTCGTTCGGGTCGTCGGCCTTATTGCCCCCGGTAGCAGTCCAGCGCGCCGAAGTAAACGGCGGAGTGGGGTTGAACAGCGCCAGCAACGCCGGGAAGTTGCAGCAGCCGGCGAGCATATAGGTGCCATTATCGAGGACGATGCTTGGCGCGTCGCCGATCATCGGCCATCCAGCAGGCGGCGCTACATTTATCCATACCCCAACGCTTGGGTAGTAAATCGCGCCTAGAGTAGTGCGAACCTCTGCGCCGTTGTTGTACTCGCCGCCATTGATGACGACGCGGCCATCGGGCAAGACTTCAGAGGCGTAGAATAAGGGGCCATAGCCGGAGGGCAGCGACGCGAAGGTTGACCAGGTGCCACCGACATAGCTCCCGGTGTTATCGGGCCTCAGCTGATACCAAGCCTGCGTGCTCTGTTGTTGCACGATGACTGTCCCGTCGGTCATCAGCAGCGGATTTCCGGGGGTCCCAGAGCCCGGAAAGAGGTTGGTCGTAAGTTGCCATGGACCTGGCGCGGGGGCCACAGCCGGCGCCGGTGGGTAATGCGGCTGCATCAGGCGCAGCGCGTCCGGATTGTGCTGCAAAAGGCGGTGATTAAGCGGCAGCTTCAGCGGCGCCTGCGCGAAAGCGCCGGCAGTTCCCATAGCCAGCAGAGACAGGAACGCACTCAATATCCGGAAGTTCCACCGGGTTATGATCATCGAGTTGGTCTCCCCAAGGCAGGTAGAGTCGCCGACCGAACCGGACCGGTACGGTCTCCGGTGATGCGAGCATTTCCGACAGAAGGCTAGGCGAGCCTGCGGCGTCGGCGCATCAAGCCGAGCCCGGCGAGAGCTGCAGCCATCATGGCGAAGGTCGAGGGCTCGGAGGTGACAACTGTGCTTGGAGTAATGGTCAGATTATCCATCGCTACTTGAGTGCCGTCGCCGTTGTAGATCCGCGTGCCAGTGCCGGCGATCGGGAAAACATCGACCTCATCGATGTTGGACCAGTTGAAATTTTCCAATGTTGGTCCGGTGGCCAAGAGGCTAACGGTTGTCGTGTCCTCTTCGACGCCGCCCAGCTTGCCGGTGACCGTCACCTGCAAGCCATTTCTCCAAAACGCGGTCAGATCTGCCGAGTTGAACGTAAACGGGTTGTTGCTGAATATCGACAAGTCTCCATTTAGCGTGTATGCGACGTTGGGCGGGCTTACCGTGCCATTCTGGGCGCCGTTCGGAAGGCCGGCGTTAGCGTTGGTGGTAAATTCGGCCGTGTTGAGGACGTTCCAATTGGTCCAGTTCAGACCCTGATAGCCGTTGGGGATAGGGGTTCCGCCAAACCCTGCGCTGGTATCGGTCAAATCATCGAACGTGATCGTCAAGGCCGCGGCTGGCTGGATAAGAAGGGCCGCTCCGGCAAACAGCCCCAGCGCCGAGGCGCCACCGAGCAGCATCGTGCGATTGATCATCATTTCTCCCTCGAATCTGCTGCTTTCTGAACTCTATGCGAGAAACGTACCAATTAACCTTTTCTGAACCATATCAGTGGCCTGGATTAACCATAAACCGCAGCCGCAGGCCCGAGTGTAAAATATATCGACAGCCGGCCTGCGGAGGTCGGTCTGGCGCGCGAGCCCGAGGCCGGTTTTTCAATGGCTTCTGCATACCCCGACCGACGATCCGCGTGAGGCGATGTAAAACTTACCGACGTCGATTTTGCCCCGCGCCGTTCGCCCCCAGCAAGAAACAGGCGTATTGACAATAGGTTAGGTGAATTTGTGCCATCAATCCGGGATCGCAGCACCTGTAAAATTTGCCGACGCTCTCGGTGGCACAGCCGGGTGGCGACGGCGCGCCGTGTCCATCCCAGTCAGCGACCGGCTCGTCCCGCTCCCCGTTTCGCGTTCAGCCGGGCGTCAACCCGGCCCTCTCTGCAGTTCGCAAACTCCTTGGCGGCACACGGGCTTGCGGAACACGCACGGACACAGCGGCCGCGGGTTGCTGCACTCTTGTTGGTACAGATATTGGTAACTTCGGACACTTTGTTTGTTGATCGCGTCATCCGAACAACAAGAGCCACAGGTGATGATTAGAGAACAATCTTCATCTTGTTGGCAGGTCCTCCATGAGCCCGGAACGTCGGCGGCTTTTGCGTGTGCGGCAAGCACGATTGCTGCGGCAGCGATGGCGGCTATAAGACTTGGGTTGTTCCGCATTGTCGTTGGACGCGAGATCAACGAAATCGAGACGTATTTTCCTCGCTTCCCGCGCAGCTGTCAAAACCGCGAGCGACTCGGGCGAGGCCCAGAATCCATCGTTTCATTTCCGAAACGCTTGGCCTTGGCGGGCCTGCTGCATCGAAGATCGTCTTGCAGAGGCATTGCGAGAGGGCGCAGGAAAGCGCAGGCTGTGGTGCAGGACCTGCGCGCAATCGGAGGAGCGGCATGAACGGCATCACCCAGGATTTCAATTTTCTGCAGGGCGTGAAAGTCGTCGATTTCACCCAATTCGAGGCGGGCACGACCTCGACCGAGGTGCTGGCATGGTTTGGCGCCGAGGTGGTCAAGATCGAGAATCCGGGGCGGGGTGATCCTGGCCGCCGCCTGCGCCCCGGCAAGCCCGATGACGATCCGTGGTACTTCCACCAGTTCAACGTCAATAAGAAGTCGTTGGCGATCAATCTGAAATCGCCGAAGGGGCTCGATATCGTTAAGGACATGCTGAAGAAGGCTGATGTCACGGTCGAAAACATGGCGCCGGGCACGATCGAGCGTCTCGGCCTCGACTATGACTCGGTCAAGAAGCTCAACCCCCGCATCATCTATTGCCAGATCAAAGGGTTCGGAAGCGACAGCCCACACGAGAAGGGGCTGGCCTTTGACATGATCGCGCAGGCCGCCGGCGGCCCGATCTCTGTAACCGGCGAGCCCGACCGCCCGCCAGTCAAGCCGGGGCTCTCCTTTGGCGATACCGGCACCGGCATGCTGATGGCGGCCACGATCCTCGGCGCGTTGCACGAGCGCAACCGCACCGGGCAGGGGCGGCGGCTGCAGGTAGCGATGCAGGACGCGATGATCCACTACATGCGCACCTGCTTTGCCAACATGGCGCGCACTGGCCAGCCGGCGCGACGCAACGGCGCCAAGTCGGGCGGCGGCAACAATGCGCCGTCGGGGCTCTATCCGGCCAAGGGCGGCGGCCCCAATGACTACGTCTACCTGACCACCAGCCGGGCCAACCCCGAGCACTGGTCGCGGCTGATGAAACTGATCGGGCGCGAGGAATTGATCGACGACCCACGCTTTGCGACCGGCGATCTCCGCGTCAAAAACGAAAAGGAGCTCGATGCGATCATCGGCGAGTGGACTCGCCAGCATGACAAACGCGAGGCGATGGAGCGCCTGATCGCGGTCGGGGTGCCATCCGGCGCCGTCTTCGATACGATGGAGCTCTACAACGAGCCCAGTTTCGAGACGCGCGGTATCATGCAGACCGTGCATCATCACAATGGCGACTACAAGATGGCGAGCTGGCCGGTGCGGATCGACGGCAAGACCGTGCGGCTCAAAGGATCACCAGCGCTCGGTCAGGACAGCCCCGAGGTTCTGCACAATTGGCTCGGCATCAGCGCTGCAGAGATCGAAAAGCTGCATCAGGAAGGCGTCCTCTAACAACGCTCTGGCCAATTGGCCTCCGTTCCCACGGGAGCGGGGGCCTTCTCTTTTGCGAACGCCTATACCGCGAACTCTTTGCCATCGGCAAAAAGTGCGGCTCTCGGAGCATGCGGGCCACAGGCAGTCGGGTTCCGAAAGCCGGTTCAAACGATGCCGTTTCTCACGGCCCGGGGCCAGATGGCTGTCCCGCAATACAGCACGCGCGGAACGCAGCCATAAACCAGTAACAATTTCTGGTCAGCGCTCCTTTTTTCGATACACTGATCCTCCATTTATCGAAAAATACCGGCACAAAGATGCATGGTCCGGTATTGGAAAGATTTAGGAGGGAGTGAGCAGATGGCGACGTTGGACGAGATTGGCCAAGAGAAGCAGCGGGTTGCCGAGCGGCTGGCACGGATCGAAGCGGAGCGCACAAAGCTCGCCGAT
>JAFAHH010000648.1 GCA_019237355.1 Acetobacteraceae bacterium
GATGCCAGCGATCGCGGCGCGCTTAGTCAAGGCGTTCATCTGATGGTTTCCTCCGTTAAATTTATAATAATACCCCGGAAGCGTCGTAATGGTTCCCTCGGATATCTATAAGCGGGTCAGCTCGGGTTAATAGCAGCGCCGACCTGCTGTTGTAATATGCCCGGCAGCCGACGCGGGGCTCCGGGGAGCGGCTCTAACCGCTCCCCGCCGTTTTTGCTTACTGTCCCGGGAAGGTCGCGATCAGACCGTTGTCCCCGATGATCACGTGGACTCTCTGCCCGTTGCGCATTGCATCGGCGGACCAGCCCTGCATGGCCCTCAGATCATGGACGTTATTGTAGCCGTATTTACCGAGCTCCTGCTCGGCCTGCTGGAAGGTCGTGATGTTGTTGCCCATCCCATACCCGGCCTGGGAATAAGACTGGCTGCCGTAGGGCGTGCTGGTGCCCTGGCCTTGCATGCCCGAGTTCCAGCCTTGCTGGTTCGAGTTCCAGCCTTGCTGGTTCGCGCCATAAGTACCAGGGTTTGAGAAGCCCTGCGTGCCCGCATTACCGGAGTAGGACCCCGACGTTCCCGGATTGCTGGAATAGCTTCCAGGGTTGCTGGAATAGGATCCCTGTGTTCCGGGGTTGGTGGTGTAGCTCTGCGCCCACGCAGCCGAACCCGCCGCAAACATGAGAGCGCCGGCAATCGCAGCGCACTTGAGGACGGTTTTCATCTAATGGTTTCCTTCGTTGGTTTTGGATCAGCGCCCTTGAAACGTGGCAACGAGCCCATTCTGTGAGAGCATCACGCGGACGTTCTCGCCGTTCTTGGTGGCATCGGCGGTCCAGCCTTGCACCGGCCGCAACTCAGTGACGTCGCTGTATCCGTACCGGCTCAGCTCCTGCTGGACCTGCTGTTGGGTTGTCGCCTGGCCGTTGCTGTAGCCGCTGTTCCAGCTGCCCTGGCCTCCGGACGCCTGGGGGCTGGTTCCCGACATGCCCTGATTGCCGTTTTGGAAGGTGAGCTCGGCGAACTGGTCGGGGCTCATGAACATGACGATGCGAGAGCCGTCAGGGGCCTGTGCCCGCACGACAAACGATTGCGGCACGACGTGGACATTTTTGAACCCTGACTGCTCAAGCGATTGCCGGATCTTCTGTTGGGTGTCGTTGGTGATGCCAAAGCCGCTCGAGGACTGATCCCCAGAAGATTGCATTGCAGAATTGGGGTTGCTTGGCGTGCCCGAGTTGGAATTGGACGTCTGAGCCCAGCCGATGGAGCCGCAGGCGAGAAGCAGTGTTCCCGCGAGGGCGGCGCATTTGATGCCATCTGTCATTTTTCCCGGACCCTTATTGGTTTCAGGATAGGATCGCTTGGCCATACGGCCAAACTGCACCTCAGAACGCGCGAGCACGAAGATGGTTCGTCCCTGGAAAATAAATTTGTGGCTAAGTTCGCTGACTAGGAATAGCGCCGGTTGATACTAACGCGCTACGCAAGTTTAGCCCCTGCAACTTGTCGCTCTTTACCGGAACTGTGCAGCGATGATCCCCGTTAAACGGGAGAGGTCGGAGCGCCGGAGGGTGACGACCTCAGTTCACTTGGTGCGGCGAGGCGACGAAATGGCCAAGACAGTAAGTGACTTTTTTTGGGAACGGCTTTCCGCTTGGGGCGTCAGGCGCATTTTCGGGTACCCCGGCGATGGCATCAACGGCCTTGTCGGCGCGCTCGCCCGAGCCGGTGACCGCTTTGAGTTCGTGCAGGTCCGGCACGAGGAAATGGCAGCGTTCATGGCCTCGGGCCATGCAAAATTCACTGGCGATCTCGGAGTTTGCCTGGCGACATCGGGTCCGGGTGCCATTCATCTGCTGAACGGTCTCTATGATGCGCAGACCGATCACCAGCCGGTGCTGGCGATTGTCGGGCAGCAGGCCCGCACCGCATTGGGCGGGCAGTATCAGCAGGAAGTCGATCTGATCTCGCTGTTCAAAGACGTGGCCGGCGAATACGTGCACATGGCCACGCAGCCGGCGCAAGTCCGCCAGTTGATCGATCGCGCTGTGCGCATCGCCAAAGCCGAGCGCTGCGTCACCTGCATCATCATGCCCAATGATCTTCAGGAAGAGGACGCAGTCGAGTCACCGCCGCAGAAGCACGGCGCCATTCTGACCGGCTTGGGCTACGAGGCGCCTGAGGTTTTCCCGGCCGAAAAGGACCTGGAGCGCGCGGCGCGCGTGCTCAACGAAGGCAAGAAGGTAGCAATTCTGGTCGGCGCCGGCGCGCTGCACGCCACCGACGAGGTTATCGAAGCTGCCGACAAGCTCGGCGCCGGCGTAGCCAAAGCGCTGCTCGGCAAGGCCGCATTGCCGGATGATCTTCCGTTCGTGACCGGGTCGATCGGGCTCCTCGGCACCCGGCCCAGTTACGAGATGATAACCGGGTGCGACACGCTCTTCATGATCGGCTCGCGCTTTCCTTATACCGAATTCCTGCCCCGGGAGGGTCAGGCGCGCGGCGTGCAGATCGATCTAGATCCCAAGATGGTCAGCATGCGCTACCCGATGGAGGTCAACCTGATCGGCGACAGCGCCAAGACACTGAAAAAGCTGCTGCCGCTCCTCGAACACAAATCGGACCGCTCCTGGCGCGAAACGATCGAGAACAACGTCAAGGAGTGGTGGGGCGTTCTCAAAAACCGGGCGATGAACGACGCCAATCCTATCAATCCGCAGCGCGTCTTCTGGGAGCTGTCGCCACGGCTGCCCGAGAAATGCATCATCGCCTGCGATACCGGCTCGGGCACCAACTGGTATGCCCGCGACGTCAAGATCCGCCGCGGCATGATGGCCTCGGTGTCGGGTTCTCTGGCGACAATGGGACCCGGCATGCCCTATGCCATTGCCGCCAAGTTCGCCTACCCCGATCGCGTGGTGCTTGCCCTCTGCGGCGACGGCGCATTGCAGATGAACGGCATGAACGAGCTGATCACGGTCGCCAAATACTGGAAGAAGTGGAGCGATCCTCGCTTGGTCGTTCTTGCCCTCAATAACCGCGACCTGAACCAGGTCACCTGGGAAATGCGCGCGATGGCAGGCAATCCGAAATTTGAAGCCTCGCAGGACCTGCCCGATATACGCTATTCGCAATATGCCGAGCAGCTCGGGCTCAAAGGCATTTTCGTCGACAAGCCT
>JAFAHH010000961.1 GCA_019237355.1 Acetobacteraceae bacterium
AGGAGGTCCGCAACATCGCCCGCAATGCGGTCAACGTACTCCGCGGGCGACAAGTCGTTCCAGGTCATCAGGTGGAGGAATTTTGGGCCTTGAAGGATGTCAGCTTTGAGGTCGAGCGCGGTGAGGTGTTGGGAATTATCGGCCGTAATGGAGCCGGCAAGAGCACGCTGCTCAAAGTTCTGAGCCGGATCACAGAGCCGACACGGGGCCGGGTCGTGCTCCGGGGACGGGTTGCAAGTTTGCTTGAGGTCGGCACCGGTTTCCATCCGGAACTGACCGGGCGCGAGAACATCCACCTCAACGGCGCGATCCTCGGCATGGCCCGCGCCGAAATCCGGCGCAAGTTCGACGAGATCATCGCCTTCGCCGGGGTTGAGAAATTCATCGACACACCGGTAAAGCGTTACTCGTCCGGCATGTACGTCCGCCTCGCCTTCGCCGTCGCTGCGCATTTGCAGCCGGACATCCTCGTGGTCGATGAGGTTCTGGCAGTCGGCGATGCCGAATTCCAGCAGAAATGCCTGGGAAAAATGGATGAAGTGTCCCGTAGTGAGGGAAGGACGGTGCTGTTCGTCAGCCATAATTTGAGCATCATCGAGAAATTGTGCAAACGCTGCATCTGGCTGGACGGCGGTTCCGTGCGCGAAATCGGCAGCGCGGCGGCGGTCATCAAAGGGTATTTGTCGTTCGGGCATTTCAATCGCGATCGCGTCATCCAATTGGCCGGATTCCCAAGGTCCCATTACGGCGGCGAGGATTTGCGCTTGATTTCAATCGAATGGCTTTGCGATTTGCCCTTGAGGCATACCGAGGCGGCCGCGCTGCGGATCCTGTTCAAATCACTCGTGCCGCTTGCCTATGCGAATGTTTGGCTGGCCTTTTGCGATCTCTCCGGCAGGAATATCGCCTTCTACGAGATCGACAGCCGCAGCAGTGGCCGCCAATCGCTCCCCAGCGGCGTCCATGCAGTAGACATTGAAGTCAAGGAGCTGCCTCTGACCCCCAACACCTATTTAATCGACGCTTGCTGCTCCCACCCAAAGAGCGGCGGATTCGATTTTGTCGCCGGTGCTGCGCAAGTGGAGGTCGCTCCGGGATCAGCGACGCCGCAGCATCTTTATTCGGGATGGCAAGGCGCCTATCTGAACAGCAAGGCGCGATGGACGACGATCTACAGCGGACGGGGGCAAATCGAGGTCACCCAACCGGCACACAAGTCGACCGCTGTTCGATCGAAAGTTGACAGCTTCGCGTCATAGCGACGCAGGCAGATTTCAACGGATTACCGGCGCAGCAATCCGGGGAGAGCTATTCAGCCTCTGTTAACCGCCGCCCCGCACACTGTGCAGGTTGGCGTTGAGGCTGAAATGCGCGATATCACCACACTGTTGGCGGGACTGATGACACTGGCCGTCATGTGCTTGCAGGCGGCGCCGGCGCCGAGCAAGGTGGTTCAGGCCTCGCTCGGTGTGGCCCCATTGGTCGAGCTGGTAGCGCAGGGCTGCGGGCTCGGCTGGCATCGCGGCCGCTGGCAGGACCCTTCCGGCGAATGGCATTGGGGCCACTGCTTTCCGAGCTGGCGCTGAGTCATTCGACCGTCACCGATTTCGCCAGATTGCGCGGCCGATCGATGTCACAGCCCCTCTTCAGGGCAACATGGTAGGCGAGCAGCTGCAGCGGGATATTAAGCAATATCGGATCGAGCTCGGGTTCGGAGGCCGGCACCTCTATCGCATCCTCGACCGGTAAGAGCTCCTCACCCGCATGTGTTACCGCCAATACCGGGCCACGTCGCGCCCGGATCTCCTCGATCGTCGAGACATTCTTGCCGTAGAGATCGTCACGCGGGATCAGGACCACGGTCGGCGTCTGGGGCGAGATCAACGCCAGCGGTCCGTGCTTTAGCTCGGCCGCCGAATAGGCTTCGGCATGCAGGTAGCTGACCTCCTTGAGCTTCAATGCCCCCTCCATCGCCACCGCGTGGCCGGCGGCACGGCCGACGAAATAGGCGTGC
>JAFAHH010001029.1 GCA_019237355.1 Acetobacteraceae bacterium
AATCCCCAATCTCAACAGGCCCTAGACTAGAATTGCGCAATTCGCCAGATTCGATCGACAGGCCGAGACCAACTTATACGTCGCGCGCCGCAGTCGGCTAGAAACCATGACCAGCCTTCTCAATCGCCTCACGATCCGTGCAACGTATGGAGCAAGTCAATTACCGCGGCTTGCATGGTATATCGGGCACGGCCTGGCTATGCGCCGGCTTGCGCAAGCAGCACGGAAGTATCAGGAAGCGAGTGCGCGGCCTCGCCCGCACACCAGCAAGCCGGTTCCGCATCGTAATCGCCTTTACGCCGATATTCTCACCCTTCTTCAGCGAGATCTTGCCAATATCGAGGCCGGCATTTACCCGTTGCCCTCCGACCATGACGGCTCGTTGCTCACGCTGCTGAATCGCTCGCGCCTGTTCTTCTGGGACTTGCCCGAAATCCACCGGCGACGTGAAGGCGGCTTGCACAGTGAAGTGCTTAGCGAGGTGCCGCGCAGCAAGCGCCCCCGTTACTACCTTCAAAATTTTCATTTCCAATCGGGTGGCTGGCTGACGGATGATTCGGCCCAGCGCTATGACACGCAGGTTGAGGTAATCTTCAGTGGAACAGCCAACGCGATGCGCCGGCAGGCGTTGCCGGAGCTGCATGAGGTCTTTGCTGGCCGAGATCAGCGCCGGTTGCGGCTGCTGGACGCCGGCTGCGGTACAGGTCGTTTCATTGCCTCGCTAAAGCAGATTTGGCCGCGGCTTGCAGTTCTTGGTGTTGATCTCTCAGAAGCGTATATCCGGGAGGCGAAACGCCACATAGGCCGCTGGTCCTGGGTAACGCTGGCCGTTGCAAATGCGGAATCCATCCCGTTGCCAGACGGCAGCCAGGACGCTGTCACGAGCACGTTTTTGTTCCACGAGTTGCCGCCGGCGGTGCGTCGCACCGTTTTTGCCGAATTCGCACGCGTTCTGAAGCCGGGCGGACGTTTGATAATTCTGGACTCGATCCAGGATGGTGATCAGCCGGATTATGACGGCATGCTCGAGCTCTTCCCGCAGAACTTTCATGAACCGTATTTTGCGAGCTACAAAAGGGAAGACTTCGAAAAAATAGCACGAGTCAATGGCCTGAGGCATATTCGAAATGTACCCGCTTTCGTATCTAAAGTTATGGTGTTCGACAAGCCGGCGACGGACTGAGCAGAGCTTGTTTGCAGCATGACGGCCTCGATCTGAAGGCGTCATGCTCTACGAAGACCATTGAGGTCGCTAATGATTGGGCCTCCACGTCGCTGACCGAAGATGGTCAGCGACGGTCTGCTCTAGAGTTGGGCGACTTTGGGTAAAGCCGTCCCACTCTAGGAACTTTCATCTTTTAAGAGCGCGTTCAGGCTTTCCGACGATCGGGACCCCAATTCGCTTGCGAATTGAGAACCCGAGTCCGCCTCAAGCCATCACGCTCTAATGCCGCATCAGTACAGGCAAATCGGCGCGCTCCAGAATTGTGCGGGTGACGCCACCGAGGATCAGTCTGCGCGCCGGATTATGTACAAAAGCACCAAGGACGAGCATATCGGCGCCGAGCTCGTGCGCCTTGGCCAACAAGGCCTCGCCAAATGGCTGCGACCCGATCGGCAGCAGAAGCAGTTCGGCCTCGACCCCATGTTCGATAAAGATGTCAGGAATGGCGGGTGCAGGCGTACCTTGCCGCACTCCCGCAAGGATAAAAACGTGGTCCGCCTGGGTGGCAAAGCGCAAGGCGGCGAGCACGGCCCTAATCGTGAACTTATCGTCGCGCCAAGCTATGGCGAGGCGGCGGCCAAAGGACGATGGCGCCCGTTCCGGTGGCACCACCAACACCGGCCGATCGGTCTCGAATAGGGCAGCGTGAATAGCCCCCCGTTCTGACACTCGGTCCGGGCCCGAGGGCCGCTTCAGCACAATCACATCTGCGCGGCGGCCCCACTCTTGAACCACAACATCGGGCAAGCCTTCAACATCAAACCATTTCAGTTGCATCGTCGCTGACTGCACCTTCCCCGCCCAAGCGTCAAATACGCGTCGCAACCCGGCTAATCTTCGTTCTTCGCGTTCCCGGATCTGGCGCTCTTGGCTTCGGGTGAGCACTTCCTCGCTCGGCATTATCGTTGCTTCTGGGGGCGTGCGGATGCCCAGAACGTCGATCCGCGCATGGCCCATAAGCTGCGACAGACATCCTGCGGCAGCCAGCGTCCGATTCGCCAGCTCGGGATGTTCAACGATTGCTAAAATGACGCATACCACATCCGCCCCCCGATCACCTCTGGGTCCAGGCATAGTCGGCACAAACTGCGAGTACTGCAATTTGTGACTCCGGTCAGTATCGGGCGGATCTGGAGCAGATTTGGCAACCATGGGGAAGGCCGTGATCGCTTATTTTTGGGTCGCCTTGGGCGGAGCGCTGGGAAGCATGGCTCGCTACGGCATCAGCATTGCGGCCGCGCGCATATGGGGGAGCGCCTTTCCTTGGGGCACACTCATCGTGAATGCTGCTGGCAGCTTCGTCATCGGCTTCTTTGGAACCTTGACCGCCTCGGGGGGCATGCTGCCCGCCAGCCCTGGCCTGCGGACATTCGTAATGGTCGGTTTTTGCGGCGGGTTTACGACCTTCTCCTCATTCAGTCTGCAAACTCTCGAGCTTGCCCGCGGCAGAGAGGGGCTAAGCGCATTGGCCAATGTGGTGGGTTCGGTCGTGCTCTGCTTACTGCTCGTGGCCGGGGGGTATTATCTGGGATCGCAGATTAGAGCGCGATGACTTGAGGCCGGAATCGTCGGAAAGTCTGAATCGCGCTCTCAAACCAAAATGGTCTAGGCCTCGGGCTAGTCTAGCATAATGGCCCGGTCCGTTTGACCCCTAAATTTACCGGCAACCTTGGCTCGGGGTGCATCCGGCTCGCGAGCCTAGAGCATGGGAATCTCCTAGACGACTCGAACTTCGGCATTGGGTTTGGCCCTTCGGCTGCTGGTGCTAGCAGGCCCGGGTGCTGCGCCAAGGAGCTGCCGAATAGTGTGGCGGCTTCGAACGCTGCATATCGGGTAGTCCGACCCGCCCAGCGGATGGGCTGAAATGACAAGCTCTTGCTCCCCTGATCCAACCTACAACTTGGCAGGTTCATGCCATTGATCCGCCAGCTCTTGTTGCAAACTCGTTGCCGAGGGCGGCGTTGCCTTGAGATGACTCTGATCGCGTGCCGAGATTGCGCGGCCAGGATCGGCCCAATCCGCTCGCTGACTGTCCAGTGACTTGGGCAATATTCGCCATTGATCGGTCGAGATTGCTCAAGCCGTTGGTCAGCTCGGGGGAGTCGCTGAGCTTCGCAAATTGTTCGCTGGTGTGGTGAATATCATCGACAATTTGCATCAATGGGATCTCGTTGACTTGGGTGACCACATCGCCGACCTGGCCGGTAATGTTGCTAACATTTGGCCGGGCTTCGTTGGGATCGCTGGCGGCTTCCCGGCATTAGCGTCCCAGGCTTGGCGTCGGGCACAAACATCAGCGAGACGATCTCGGCGCCGATAACCGGCGCCGATCGTGTGAGCTGGCCCGCAAGCCTTTCGCCGATCAGCGTGCTTATCATTTGATCCATTTGCACGCGCGGCTCCGCTGCCCAGGTTTTCGCTTCCCGCCAGCTGCAAATGCGTGGGCTCGATCACGATAACGGCCGCTGTCGAAAACGTGCCTGTGGCCAGATCGTATACCAGACTACTCTGGCGCACACTGCCGACCCGCTCGTCGATATGCTCTATCCCCGCGCCTTTCGATCCCGACCGCCTGATTTTCGAACGTCACGGCATACGTGACGCCAAGGGCGTCTGGCGCGTTTTCGGCGGCCTCTTTGTTCGGATACAGCTTGAAGCTGTCGCTCTCGTGGCCTTTTGGGGCGGCGGCTTGGTCCGAGGGCGTCTCGAAAGCGATCGCGCCTTCAATAATCGCCTGGCCGACTGTATTTCGACTGTTTGGATCGCCGACTGTTATGGCTCCCTAATGGCTCGGCGCTTGGCAGCGGCGAGGCTGCGGAAAGTGATGGACCAGCGCGTTGCCGCCATCTCGGCAATGCTGTGCTCCCATTCATGCCGCACCTCGCCGCTCAGATGATAGATCGATCGCGGCGCCAGGAAGGCCGAGGCCCGATCGAACCCGCCGGGTCTGCGCCGACGGAACCGCATCGTTGCCGGCGCCCCAAGCGAAATTCCGACGACATGCTCGAAAACCGGCCGGTCACGGTGCCAGCCAATGCCCGCGCCGGGATCGTAGCGAATCAACAGGGCCTGAACCAGGCCGTCCGGGTCTAAGTGGGCAAACCGCGCCGCCTTCTCCCGCACCGGGAGCAGCCAGTCGGGGATTGGAGCCGTTGGGCCGAAGCTTCCCCTATCGAAATCGTAATGCCAGCCATAAGACGCTGTCAGCCGTTTTCCGAGCCATCCGTGGAAGCGGAAGGGCGACAACTCAATCGCGTCGATTGAGGCGATGAGCGCCCTTTCCTCCCTGGGTGTGACGATCTCCTGTCCCTGCTTCAGGCCCTTGAGATCAGGCTCGTTGAACAGATTGGATTGCATCACCAAAACCTTCGCTCGCGACTCCCGGCTCACTAACGTCCCCGATCCGGCCGCCCCAAGCAGCAGGAGCGACCAGCTCGCCCGGGTACGTCGCAGTTCTCTTTCTGTTCCCAACCTGATATCCTCACGCTATGAAGCTGCGCAAGATCATCCATATCGACATGGACGCGTTCTATGCGTCCGTCGAGCAGCGCGATAACCCGGAGCTTCGGGGCCGTCCGGTCGCGGTCGGCCATGGCGCCAAGCGGGGCGTAGTGGTGGCAGCGAGCTACGAAGCCCGCCCCTTTGGTGTGCACTCTGCCATGCCGTCCATTACGGCCATGCGACGATGCCCCGAGCTGGTCTTCGTGCCGCCCCGCTTCGACATCTATCGTGCCGTCTCACGCCAAATCCGCGCGATATCCACAGAATACACCTCCCTGATTGAACCGGTGGCACTCGATGAGGCCTATCTCGACGTTACGGAGAACCGGCGGGGCCTGCCGACCGCCGCGGCCACTGCCAAGGAAATCCGTGCGCGCATCCTCGAGGAGACGGGGCTGACCGCTTCGGCGGGCATTTCGTATAACAAGTTCCTCGCCAAGCTCGCATCCGCCGAGCGCAAGCCGAACGGCCAGTTCGTCATTAGCCCCGAGATGAGCTCGGACTTAATCGCCTCGCTGCCGGTGGCCAAGTTCCACGGTATAGGGCCCGTCACCGCCGCCAAGATGCAGCGGTTTGGGATCGTGACGGGCGCGGACCTGAGGGCCAAGCCG
>JAFAHH010001082.1 GCA_019237355.1 Acetobacteraceae bacterium
GAGGGGAGGTAGATCGCCGAAACGCAGATCAACCCGCCAATCCAACCGTTCGGCGGCGGACCCATGACGGTCCCGAGATAGGCGGCAAAGGTGAATAGTGGTCCCGGCACTGCCTGCGCCGCGCCGTAGCCGGCGAGAAATGCATCGTTGCCGACCCATCCGGGCGGCACCACGGAATGCTGCAACAGCGGCAGAACGACATGCCCGCCGCCAAAGACCAGTGCGCCGGAGCGATAGAAACTGCTGATCAGCGCGACAAGATGGCTGCCGGTCGCGGCAACCAACACCGGGAGCCCGAACAGCAAAACAAAAAATATCACCAATGCAATGATCGCCAGCGGGCGGGCGATCCGCACCGTTATAGGCGCTGCCTCGGTCACGCCGGGTGCGGAAAAGCGGAACCAACCGATCAGTCCGCCGGCAACGATTGCGCCGATTTGTCCCGCCCACGTAGGCGCAGCGAGCGCGAGCAGCGCTGCGCCCACTGCAATGCTGGCGCGTTCCCGGTCGGGGCATAGATTACGCGCCATGCCCCAGACGGCCTGGGCAACGACGGCGACGGCAACAATCTTCAGGCCGTGCAACCAGGGGACATTGGCGATGTCGCCGAGCGTCGCGACGCCGTAGGCGAACAGAATCATCGCCAGAACGGATGGCCCGGAAAAGCCTATCCAGGCGGCGAGCGCGCCGGGCAAGCCGGCGCGCAGGATGCCGATCGTAATGCCGGTCTGGCTGCTCGCCGGGCCCGGCAGAAATTGGCACAGTGCGACGATGTCCAGGTAATGCGCTTCATCCAGCCATTTCGAGCGCTCGACGAATTCTGTCCGGAAATAGCCGAGATGTGCCACCGGTCCGCCGAAACTCGTCAATCCCAGTCTCGTAAAGACGCGCAGAACTTCCAGCGCTGAACCGCGATGAACGGCCGTTTTAGTGGTTTCGCTTACTGCACTCATCGGCCATCATTCCTATGAAATCCGGTTGGTGCCGTGTTCAACCGTATTCGCAGCACCTTTGGCGAGGAGTTCGAGCGCTGCCGCTCCCCTATGCCTTTGGCGGCGGGGGTGCCGTGAACTGGGCAAGATCGGCGAAGCCGAGCACCTGTTCGATCTGGCCGATCTGCTTGACGGCATCCTCATAGCCGTCCTTGCCAAATTGCCTGTGCTCGATCTCCTCGAACAGCTCGCCCATGTCATGCAGCTGCCGCTCCGACAGCGCATTCTTCCAGGCCGGGAACACAATCGTATCCTCCCGCGCGGCGTGGTTCTGATACATCAGCACAAAAGTCTCGAAAACGCGCGCAAGTGGGTCGGCATCCCCCGTTCCGATCGCACCCTTGCCGGTGACCGCGAAAATGTAATCGGTGATTTCACGGCCTCGGTTGTGCTGCGCTATCAGCACATCGACATAGGCAGCCGCCGGCCCGCCAGCCTTCCTGACGGCGGGGAAGATATGCGCCTCTTCCAGCATTCGCTCGTGGTAATCCTCGCCAAAGCTGCGGAACAGTTTGGCTGTGCGGGCAATCGCATCCGCGGGCAGGTTGCCGGGATTGGCACGAAGCTTCGGCACGGTTTCGATGTAGACCAGCAGTGCCCGGCGCAACACGCCGTGCTCGCGCATCAAGTCCTCGACTGCGCCAACCTCCTTCTCCTCGCCCTGCCTTCTGCCTTTTTCAGCCGCAGCAGCGGCACCGAGGCCATTGGTTGCCAACAGCAAACCGGCGCCTGCGATACCGGCCGTTACGAGAAGCCGGCGGCTCGGTTGAGCAATATCAGCCATGCTGTCCTCCTCGACTATTTTTGTGCCGACGAACGGCTGCATCCAGGCCTGTCCCGGAAAACGAGCTTCTGAATGCCCTCGGGGACGAATACGATCAGACCGACAAGCAGACGCATGAGGATGGTCCATCCCGAAGCTCGGGTATCGAGCGCTGTTAGCCAGCTGATCATGGCGGGCTTTCCTCCGCATCGTCCAGCTCACCGAAGAGCTCACGCACCTTTAGCTTGGCGGCAGCGAGCGCTTCTTCACCCAAT
The DNA here is from genome assembly GCA_019237355.1 of Acetobacteraceae bacterium. GTDB lineage: Bacteria > Pseudomonadota > Alphaproteobacteria > Acetobacterales > Acetobacteraceae > JAFAHH01. Next base: position 2,031 of record JAFAHH010001082.1, read on the forward strand.
GGGGTCGCCCGATAGATGCGGCGGGCGATGCTGCCCGAACGTTCCTCGCTCGAAGTCAGGTACCCGCGCTCCTCGAGCCCGTGCAGGATCGGATAC
>JAFAHH010000125.1 GCA_019237355.1 Acetobacteraceae bacterium
GCCGGGTCGTCGACGCGATTTGCCAGGTCCTCGAGGCCGGTGAACACCACAGCCCGGCCTTCGTGCTCGAACAAAGCGGGTGTCGCCGCGGCGCGCTTGAAGATCGCCCCGTCCGGCGCCAGGCTGCCGCGCAAGGCGATCAGGCCGCCAACGGGTGAGACCGGGTCATTGAACGGCCGGATCACGGCCCGGTCCACCCATTCGAGCGGCTCGCCGAGCCGCTCGGATAAGGTGCGACCCTCGATGTCGATCGCGTCCAGATGCAGCAAGGGCCGCAATTCCCGCAAGACGGCGCCGACGCCGCCCGCAGCGTGGAAATCCTCCATATAGCCCTCGCCCACCGGCTTGAGGTCCACCAGAACGGGGGTTTCATCCGAGATGGCGTTGAGCCGCTCCAGCGAAATCCGGATGCCGAGCCTGCCCGCAATCGCAGTGAGGTGAACGATGGCGTTGGTCGACCCGCCGAGCGACATCAGCACGCGTAGGGCATTCTCGACCGACTTCGCCGTGACGACCTGGTTCGGCGTGATCCGCGTCTTGATTAAGCGAACGGCGGCCTTGCCCGACTCCTCCGCGGCGACGAGGCGGGCCGAATTCACCGCCGGAATGGCGGCCGTACCCGGCAAGGACATGCCGAGCGCCTCGGCGATGCAGGCCATCGTGCTCGCGGTGCCCATCACGGCGCAGGTCCCCTGGGTCACGGAGAGTCGGCCTTCGATTGTTTCGATCTCGTCGGAATCGATGGCGCCAGCCCGGTATTTGGCCCAGAAGCTGCGGCAATCCGTGCAGGCGCCGAGCCGCTGGCCGCGATACCGGCCCGTGCTCATCGGCCCGGTCACGAGCTGGACCGCCGGGACATTGGCCGAAGCGGCGCCCATGAGCTGTGCCGGAACGGTTTTGTCGCAGCCCCCGATCAGCACCACGGCGTCCATCGGCTGGCCGAGAATCATTTCCTCCGTATCCATTGCCATCAGGTTGCGGTACATCATGCTGGTCGGGTTCAGGAATACCTCGCCTAGCGATATGGTCGGGAACGGGCGCGGCAAGGCGCCTGCGGCCAGCACCCCGCGCGAGACCGCCTCGACCAGCTCGGGCATGCCGCGATGGCAGTTGTTGAAGCCGGAGGGCGTCATGGCGATGCCGACGACCGGCTTGTTCAGCGTCTCGGTGGAGGTACCCATCGAACGGGCGAACGAGCGCCGCAAGAAACGCGAGAAGTCGCGGTCCCCGTAGTTGGTCAGGCCGCGATCGAAGCCGTGTGGTTCATTGGTCATGGGAGCACCCCACTAGAGCGCGATGGCTTGATGCGGACTCGGGTCCCCAATTCGCGAGCGAATTGGGAACCCGATCGTCGGAAAGCCTGAATCGCGCTCTGAAAGCAAAGTTCCTAGAGCGGGTGACCTCACCTAAGGTCATCCCGCTCTAGCTTCCCGCTCCATGGAGACAACTGCGAAAACACATCCCAGCCTGCTCCTGGGTCTATCGTCCTAGCAATAGGCGTGCGGATCTCATCATCTCCGGGGATCGGGATCTGCCAACGTTCCATAAAATCAGCTTATCGAAGTAGGACCGGCAGCCTGGATCGGGTGAGCCCGCGTTAGCAAATCAATATCGATGGACCTGTCGGGGCACGAGCCGGTGCCGTATCTCCCCCGGCCTGCTATCTGGTTGGCCCACGGTTGTGCGGCCACCATCGCAAATTGCTGGTGAGGCGCTTCCGACAGACGAGCGCCGCTTCGGGCAGGATTAGGGGGCGGCCTCTGCTAACTCGGCGCCCCCCTTCCTGATCGATTCACATATAACGCTCCGCGAGCGGCGCAAACCGGTTGAAGCGCTGGCTGGCATAGGTAGAAACGTATGCCCCGGTCGCTATCGGCTCCACCCGGTCCCCCCAGGCGAGCCTAAGCGGCAGCCGATCGTTCGCCCGCTCGTAAAGTATATCAGCGCCGTCGCAGGTGGCGCCGGCAATGGCAACGGGACCAGTCGCCCCGCCATCATGCGGCGTGGTGTACGGTACTTGATCGCGTCGCCCTCAGTCTCCGCGACCTTTCTGCCGAGCGCGCTACTGCGCCTCCACGGAGGTTGACACCAGCCATTCCTCCGGCTTGCGCACGTTAAACATGTGAGCCGCCTCCGAGAATACCCCAGCAGCATACCATTCGTTGCGATTTCCCACGATGTAGAAGCTTCGCTTTGCTCTTGTAGCGGCAACATTCAACAGGTTGGGCGTGCCTCCAGCCCAATCGCGGGATCCCGATCTGGCGCCTCGTCCTGCTCCTAGCATCAGAATGACGGATTCAGCTTCCTTGCCCTGACATGTATGTACGGTGCCGACCCGGCTTTCGACCCATTCCTTTCGCTTCTTATCAGGGCAGCCCTCAAGGATCCCCGGCGTATCCAGCAAAAGCCTTCTAAGGCGAAACGCCGGCATACGGAAGGGCGATATGACATATAAGTCTGGCGGCGTCCGCAGGCGCATGCTCAGCTCCGCAATGGCCTGAGCGATGAGCGATCCTTCATCTGCAACCCATTTATCGGTTGAGGGCGCATCGACATCGATCCACGCAGTTTCGCCTAGCAAATCGCGTATTCCCGATTTCCCGGTGCTGGTTGCGAAGATCATGCGGCCCGCATAGGCGATCCGGTTTGCAAGATCGAACATGGGTTGTTCGCAGCGTCTATGTACCAGCAGGGGCATGCCGGTTATGCGCACCTCCTCGCCGGAACTGCTATTTCGAATCGGGAATTGACCCCGAATCCGGCTTGCACGATCGGCGAGTATTTGTGCTGAAATTGTCGGGGCAGTCCAATATGCTGGGTCGATAGAATTACTCTGGCAAATCAGTCTTGTGGTTTGCTTAGGCGTGCTCGCGATCGGCTCTATTTGGAGCGGATCGCCGATAACCACGGCGCGGCGAGCCCGCCAAACCGCGCCGGCTGCTTGCTGCGGTGGCGCTTGACCGGCCTCATCTATAAGCAGCCAACCGATTTCACTCGCCGCCATGGTCTGGAACATTCGCCCGATCGAGGCGAACGTTGTCGATACAACTGGGACCAAAACAAAGAAAACACCCCAGTCATGCGCACTCGGTTTTGGGGCATCTGGTCCGCCAAGCGCAGCCTTAGCAATCGTATTGAGTGACGGCTTCAATGCCCGGACACCCGCTACGATGAAAGCCCGATGGACCCGGACCGCCGCAGCGAAGAGTTCGTCACGAGCCGCGCGAAATTGGCCCTCGTTCCATGGGCTGGTCTGATGAAATATTTCGTCCGGCTGTGCCCAAAAGCCGGGTTCCGGAACGGAGGCGCCGAGGTACGCGTGGGCGTTCTCCAATTTGCGGCTCAGATCGGCGGCTTCGGCCTCCAAGGCCCGAACCTCGTTGTCCGCCTCGCACAAGGCAGATGCTCGACGATCTTGGTCCCCGACAATTGCGGCCAAGTCCTCCTTTGCAACCAGCAGTTTCTCTTGGATCTGCTGTAGCCGGAATATCTGTTGACGAACGCTCGTTTCGTGTGATCGCCACGCTCGGGTCCTGAATATCCGAGCTATCATCGACGGTCGAATGGCAGTGATGGCGGCCAACTTTGTCGTCTCGGTAGCTTCCTGTGCTGACAGAAACGCATCCTGCTCGCGCGAGTCGACGACTGCCTTGCATGCCGATTCGTAATCGAGACGAGCGCATTCCCGCTTTCGGCGAGCGGATGGGAGGCGTACCTCAACCCGCCGAAGACGGTCGCCCACATGGGCAAACTCCTCAAGTTCCGAGCGTAGACGGCGGCAATGATTCAAGGCCCGCTGAAAATCGGCTCGTACAAGCCGCCAGTGCCGCATAGCTTCGGGCCAGCGCGGGGGCGGATCAAGCTCGATCAGCTTGCCAGGTAAACTATCGCGATGCTGCGGGGCGTTCGGCCAGCCCACCTGATTCAGCCAATCATTAAGTCCCCAATCGTGGTCCCACCAGGCGCTTCCGAAAAACTTGCGCCGATTTTCTGAGCGCCCGAGCCTGGCAGCTATGAGGCCCCATGATCGCTCATCTTCCGACGCGTCAGCGGGCAAGTCTAGCAACGCGGTTGCCGTGTGTCCGAAATACTCAAGACCACCATCACGCCAAATGGACGTATCGAGAGCCTTTTTGCGAACCGGCAACTCGAGTGTGACATTCTCGACTGCCGTGTTGTTGCTGCTCGCGACCACGATCGCAAAGTCCATCAGGTCGATATCGCCAAGGCCATCCGAAGGGGTCTCAATGGCCACAAGTTTTTCCGCTCGCACAACCAGTATGTGGGCAACCAGATCACGCAACATGGTCGTCTTGCCCGTGCCTGGCGGGCCATTCACTGCGGCTAGCCCCTGATGTTTTAGATCCCGCACGATTGCGTTCACCGCGGCCTGTTGGAGCAGTGTGAGCGGATGCAGTCCTGGACCCGGCCAACGAACAACCGGAAACAGCGCGGGCACCAGCAGCTCGGACAATCTATGCCGATCGCTCAGAGCGTCCCATGTATCCGCCGGAGGGTTTAGTCCGAGATAGGACGAGGCAGCAGCGGGAAGAGTATCCACTGCCTGCAGGATCCGGCTCAGGTCAGGCAGGAAAAAACTGGAGAGAATGTCTGCATTCGGTGAATTGTCGCGGATGAGTTCGACAGCGCAAGGAGTCTGAACCCAAACTTCGCCGGGAATGCCGAGTTCTGCTGCGAGTTCGAAGGAAGCGCCACGGAGATCTCGCCAGGTCAAAGAACGGTGGTGGCCGCCTGGTCCGGTCGGGGTGAGAAGATCGGAAAAGCGCGCTTTAATGTCACGTTCCCGCTCCACCCATCCCGATAAACCATCTGGACTTCCGCCCGCAAGCATATGGCCGAGTCCCCAGGCGAAGCTCGCGATCGCGAGGCTGTCCGGCACCATTATGCCCCATTCATCCAACACCACCGAGGCTGCAATGATGTGTCCCGTCTGCTTCCGATCAATTTGGTCCTCGTCGTACTGGTCTTGGAAAGCCGCATCGAGGCGAACGAAAGCATCCTTGGCCGGAAGCGCACCGAGAATAATGGAGTACCACGGGCGTTCCTTTTTTGAACTCTGCAAACCGTTCGATATCGGATCGGGCTGAGCGGGCGGCGCATCGGGCGGGATACGCCAGGGTGGAGGATCATCATCCCCAGGAGGCTGCCATAACGCCGGCCCATCTTCTGCGTCGGATTTTCTATTTCGCTGCCGTCCGCCCCGATCGGCGGCGAGGTTATTCCAACCACCATCCTTGGTGAGCTGCGGGGTCAGAACCTCAATTGCGATCCAGGAGCGGAGTACCGAACTAACTGTTTCTGCTGTTACAAACATGTCCGTAGGATCAGCTTACCGAACTGGAACCGCAGCGTGGATGACGTAAGCGCGAGTTATCAAATCACTATGGATGGACCTGTCTCGGCGGGTACGTCCTCAGTCCACGGGGCGATCTCGTATCTCCAACGGCCTGTACTTAAGCTGGTCCACAGTTCTGGGCCAGCACCGCAAATTGCTGGTGAGGCGCTTCCGGCCGACCAGCGCAGCTTCGGCAGGATTAGGGGCGGCCCTTGCTAACTCAACGCCCGCCCTCCTGATCGATTCAAATATAATGCTCCGCCAGCGGCGCAAAACCATTGAACCCCTGGCTCGCATAGGTGGAGACGTAAGCCCCAGCCGACAGCAGCTCCACCCGGTCCCCCGTACCTAGCTGAAGCGGCAGCCGGTAATTCGCCCGCTCGTACAGAATATCCGCGCCGTCGCAGGTGGGCCCAGCAATCGCAACCGGCCCCAAGGCCCCCCCATCATGGGGCGTCGTGATACGATACTTGATCGCCTCACCCTCCGCCTCGGCGAGGCCCCCGAAGCGCCCGATATCCAAATATACCCAGCGGACCGGGTCGTCCTTCGCCCGGCGGCTCACCAGTACCACCTCCGACGAAACCACGCCGGCATCGGCCACAATGTATCGGCCCGGCTCGATCACCATCTCGGGCAAAGCATTGCCGAAATGCTTGGTCATAGCCGCCATAATCGCGAGGCCGAAGGCGTCGATCTCGGGCACCTCATCGCGATAGCGCGCAGGGAATCCCCCGCCGAGATTCATCATCCGTAGATTCACGCCCGCTTCGGTGAGGTCCGTGAACAGCATCCCCACCCGGCCGATCGCGGCCTCATACGAGGCCGTGGTAGTTTGCTGGCTGCCGACATGGAAGGACAGGCCATACGGGTCCAGCCCCATATCGCCCGCGCGCAGCATCAACTCGCGCGCCATCTCCACGGTGGCGCCGAATTTGCGCGAGAGCGGCCAGTCCGCCCCGGCATTCTCGACCAAGATGCGACAATAAACCCGGGCCCGGGGCGCGTTCCGGGCAAGCTTCTCAAGCTCCTCGGCGCAATCAAAGGCAAACAGGTCTACACCGGCCTCGTAGGCGCGCCGGATCGCGACCGCCTTTTTGATCGTACTACCGAAGCTGATAGCGTCGGGCCGGGCGCCCGCGGCCAGGCACGCCTCGATCTCTTCGAAGCTCGCCGCATCGAAGCTACTCCCGAGCCCCACGAGTCGCTCGAGGACCTGCGGTGCCGGGTTGGCCTTCACGGCATAGTAGATACGCGCGAGCGGCAGGATCCGGGCCAGCGCCCGGTAGTTCTGCTCGACCCGGTCGAGGTCGACGACGAGACAAGGCGTTGCCAGCATATGCTGTGCAAGGAAGTTGGCGATCTTGGGTGTCATCACCCGCGCCTCCCCTCACGATAGCGCCCGACTGATCAGTCGACGGGCGGAGTTGACGAAACGGTCGAACGAACCAGCGACCTAAGTGAGTTGCCAGAACGCTTGACGTCGTTGCGTAACCACGAGGGCCAGAGGCACGTGCGTTGCTGCGTGAGGCCGGACATAGGAGTCGTGTCCCCCGCTTGCAAGCAGAAAAGCCCCTTGCCCCGAAAAAAACGGGGAACATCTGCATTGCGAAGAATACAAAGGGGGGAGCAGGGGCCGCGATGCCGACCGACGACGAAAACCTACCGCCAGTGGAGAACCCGCCGGCAATAAGGTTGCCGCGCGGCGCCGCGCGAGGCGAGCGCGCGATCGAGATTGCCCGGTCCGCCCACGCCGACCGGCTCGGGCGTAAGGCCCGGCATCCCGGCGAAATCCCCTGGCATGGCTGGCGAGCCGTACTTGGTCGCACCTTCCGGGAGATCATCTCCGATAGGATCTCGCTAGTCGCGGCAGGATGCGCGTTCTACGCCACGCTGGCCCTATTTCCCGCCATCAGCATGCTGATCTTTATCTACGGCCTGTTGTTCGACCCGGTCACCGTCGAACCGCAACTGCAGACCTTGCAGGAGCTATTACCTCCTGAGGCCTATAGTTTGATTGCTTCACGAGTACACCAGCTCGTCACACAAAAACACGCGCTCGGCATCGGCCTAATCGTCAGCATCCTGATCACCTTCTGGAGTGCAACCACCGGCACCAAAGCGGTCATCTCCGCCCTCAATGTCGCTTACGAGGAAAAAGAATCGCGAACCATTCTGCAATTTCAGCTCACCGCCTTCATCATGACCTTATGCGCCATGTTCGGCGGGGTGCTTTGCATCGCTGGCCTCGTCTTCCTTCCGGCGGTGCTCGCGTTTTTGGGTCTTTCGACCTACACGTGGCTGCTGCTGCGCTTAAGCAGCATGATCGTGCTACTCGCGTTCATCGTGCTGTCGCTATCGGCGCTCTATCGGTTCGGGCCGTGCCGGCACGCAGCGAAATGGGAATGGATCACCCCCGGCTCGCTGCTCGCCACGATCCTGTGGCTGATCGCCTCGGTGCTGCTGTCTTATTATATAGGGCATATCGCGAGCTATGACCTGTACTACGGCCCGCTCGGGGCCGTAGTCTGCGTGATGATGTGGTTCTATGTGAGCGTCTACGCCATGCTGCTGGGCGCCGAGCTGAACTCCGAACTTGAACTCCAGACCGTGCGCGACAGCACGGAAGGACCGCCCAAACCGCTAGGACGCCGGGGCGCATATGTCGCCGACCACGTTGCGGAAGATTAGAGCGCGATGGCTTGAGGCGGAATCGTCGGAAAGCCTGAATCGCGCTCTCAAAGCAAAAAATCCTAGGGCGCGATGGCTTGAGGCGGACTCGAGTTCCCAATCCGCGAGCACCGGGTCTCATTTTGCGCGCAAAATGGGGGCCCGGGGTCCGGATCCTCGGAGAGCCTGAATCGCGCTCTCAAACCAAGTTACGGGAAGAGCCGCCGCACATTCCCGGCCCGGCTTATCGGCTGAAGAGCTTTCCGGGGCGCCGGCGACAGCACGCAATTCCCAGAGCACGGCAGGCACGCCGTCTCGGGTAGGTCAGAACCTGCCTGAGCGCCAACGGCTTCAAAATCGGCTTCTGAGGCGAAGCAGCGATATCCGGCTGAGGCGAGGCTAATACAACTTCGCCGTGTCCAGAAGCAGGCCCGAACCGCGCTGTCGTTAGGGACGGCTCCCTCCGTCTCAAGCAGCATATCGCACTACTATGACATAACGGAAGCGCGATGACACGCCACAATTATACAATAGGCCACCTTTCGATGCATGTTTTTGCCCCAATAGCACACAATTCGGAGCAGCGGGCGCTTGGCCGGCGTCCGGTCTTGTTACCGGGCGCCCAGCGAACGCTGGCCCGATTTCTCGTTCCGCGTTCTCTCCCGTGACCGCCCCTCGCAAACCGCGCACTGGGCGGTCTCACTTCCGGCGACGGTGTAAACCGGCCGAAGGCCGCGCCTTGCGTTGCCCGGGTCGGCGCGTCATGCTTTCCCGCTGGGAGAAAAACGAGGCTAAATCCCATGGCTACATACCCGGCCAGCACGGTTTCGAATCTGCTCGCCCGCCGCCGCACTGGCGACGCAGCTATCGGCGCTCCGGGCAGGCCGTGGCTGACCCATGACAGCCTGCGGGCGCTCGTGCAGCGTACGATCAGCGATCTGAACGCAATGGGGATCGGCCGCGAGGACCGGGTAGCAATCGTCCTGCCGAACGGACCCGAGATGGCCGCGAGCTTCGTTGCGATCGCGTCGGGCGCCACCACGGCCCCCCTCAATCCCGGCTATAAATACGATGAGTTTGACTTTTATCTGAGCGACCTGAATGCCAAGGCGCTGGTGATCCAGCGCGGCATGGAGAGCCCCTCGCGTGCGGTCGCGGCGGAACGAAATATCCCCGTAATCGAGTTGGCGCCCGATCAAACCGGTCCGGCCGGGAGCTTTCATTTGCAGCCAGAGCGGCCGCTTACGGGAGCAGCCCAGCAGGGCGGGTCAGCCCAGGCGGAGGATGTCGCGCTCGTCTTGCATACATCGGGCACGACCTCACGGCCAAAAATCGTCCCCCTTCGGCATATCAATATCACCGCGTCTGCGTACCACATCGGAGAGGCGTTGGCGCTTACGCCCAGCGATGTATGCCTCAATATCATGCCGTTGTTTCACATACACGGACTGATGGCCGCCACCTTGGCGAGTCTCGCCGCCGGAGGCTCGGTATGCTGCACGCCAGGTTTCCATGCCTTCCGGTTCTTCGCTTGGTTCGAGGAGGTGACGCCGACTTGGTACACTGCCGTACCCACGATGCATCAAGCGATCCTGCAACTAGCCGGCCGACACCCTGATAGTATCAAGAATAGCCGGTTACGCCTGATCCGTTCCTCCTCGTCTTCCCTTCCGCCCCAGGTGATGGAGGCGATGGAGCGCACTTTCGGCGTGCCGGTGATTGAGTCGTATGGAATGACCGAGGCCTCGCATCAGATGGCCTCCAACCCCCTTCCGCCCCGGCCGCGCTTTCCTGGCTCGGTTGGCGTCGCAGCGGGGCCGGAAATTAGCATTATGAACGAGGAGGGCGATTTGCTGCCGCCGGGTTCGGTAGGCGAGGTGGTGATCCGCGGCCGCAACGTGACTGCCGGTTATGAGAATAACCCCGAAGCGAACGCCAAGGCCTTCATCAACGGCTGGTTCCGCACCGGCGACCAGGGCGTGCTCGACGAGGAGGGTTATCTGCGGCTGACTGGCCGGCTGAAGGAGCTGATCAACCGCGGAGGTGAAAAGATCAGCCCGATCGAGGTCGACACTGTTCTGATGGATCACCCGGCGGTCGCGCAGTGCCTCACCTTCGCCATGCCGCACCCGATGCTTGGGGAGGAAATTGGCGCCGCCATCGTGCTTCGCGAGGGGGCCAGCGCGCGCGAGCAGGAATTGCGCGATTTTGCCGCGCAACATCTCGCTGCCTTCAAGGTGCCGCGGAAGATCGTATTTCTAAAAGAGATCCCGAAGGGCGCCACCGGTAAGCTGCAGCGGATTGGGCTCGCCGAGAAACTCGGCCTCACCTAATGAGGATCGGCATTTTCGGCGCCGGCGCCATCGGCGGCCTGATCGGCGCCCGGCTGGCTGCTTCCGGTGCAAATGTAACTTTCATCGCTCGGGGCCCTCATCTGGCGGCGATGCAGGCCAATGGAGTGCGGCTGATTTCGGGCGGGCAGACGATTACTGTTCGGCCACGCTGTGTCGGCGATGGTGCCGAGGCTGGCGAGCAGGATTATGTAATCGTGACGCTCAAGGCCCATTCCCTACCGGGTGCCGCGCCGCAAATCGCTGCAATGATGGGGCCGGGGTCGACCCTCGTTACCGGCATCAATGGCGTGCCTTATTGGTATTTCTACGGCATTGAGGGAAAGTGGGGCGAGCGGCGTATTGAAAGCGTAGACCCGGGCGGAAGGCTTTGGGAAACCCTACGGCCGGCCCAGGTTATTGGCGCTGTCGTATACCCGGCCGCCGAAGTGATCGAGCCGGGGGTGATCGAGCACAGCTATGGTGACCGGTTTACCCTCGGCGAGCCCGACGGAAGCCGGAGCGAGCGGATCGAGCGTCTTTCGAAGGCAATGATCGCGGCCGGGTTTAAAGCGCCGATACGGCCCCGCATCCGCGACGAGATCTGGGTGAAGCTATGGGGGAACATGGCCTTCAACCCGCTCTCAGCGCTCACGCTGGCCACCCTCGATCGCATCACCGGCCAGCCCGATTTGCGCGCGGTCTGCCGGGCGATGATGCTGGAGGGCCGGGCGGTCGCCGAAGCGCTGGGGGTGCGCTTTGCCATCGATGTGGAGAAGCGAATCGAAGGAGCGGCCGAGGTCGGCGAGCACAAGACCTCCATGCTGCAGGACTTGGAACGACGACGCCCAATGGAAATCGATGCTCTCTTGGGCGCGGTCGTGGAGTTGGGGTTACTAACGGGCGTGCCTATGCCCATCTCAGAGGCCGTGCTGGCGCTCGTGCGGGAGCGGGCCCGTCAGGCGGGTTGTTATTAGA
>JAFAHH010000272.1 GCA_019237355.1 Acetobacteraceae bacterium
CGCCGCGGAATGGGGTCATGACCGCCCTCGATAATCGGATCAGCGATGTAATGCGGCTGCGCGGCGCTGAACGGTGCCCGGTCAACACCGGGCGCGTGCTGCTTCAGCACCGCCTTGATATGCTCGTTGGTTGCCGGTTCGCTCAGCCAATAGAAAAGGTGAACCTTCAGGAAATCGGAGCTGAATCCCGCCGAGCTGCTCAGTTGCCACCAGCATTCCGCATCATGAAAAGCCTCAGGCAGCAACTCGTTGATCGCGAAATCGATCGCCAGTTCCGGATCTTCCGCCAAGTCGGCCCAAGCGGGTAATGGCAGACCATCAATGTCGATCATCACCCAGCTCCGCAGTGTTTCCACGAGCGACGGCGCAACATCATGACGCCTGTGCTTGCGGCGCCGGATCCGAAACTCAGGGTCATGGCAAAGCGCTTCAACCACCCAAGGGGCGAGCGCCCCGCGCACGATGAAGGCGCATGGATCACGGCGGATGGTATCGAGCACATCCACCAGTCCGGCCAGTGAGTCGAATGACCGCTCCTCCGGCTCGAACCACGCGCCCGCACCATAGGATATTTTCGTCCACTCCTGCAGCGTGGGATTCCAGTGAAACTGCTTAGTGGCGAGGAAATTTTTGACTGTGCGAAGGATCGTTAGGCCGCAGCCAGTATCTTTGGGCGGATCGGTCTCGCCGGCATCTCTGCTCATGGAGCGCCCCCAGATCGGGCCCACAGATCCTTAATAGCGGCCTCGACCGCCTCCCTCGTGCCAGGCTGGAGCGAGTAGGTCGGCCAGCTCCGGCCTTCGCGGTCGATCTGCTCAGGGGGGCGAATAATTAGCGGGCCATCCCGCCGTCGCTCTACCCGGAGGCCGCACAAATTGACCCCTGGCAGCCGCACGTCGGCAAAACCGAATGTCGGGGATACCCGTCGTAGGGTGATGCGTTCGAGCGCGGTCATTGAACCGCTCGCCGTCGCCCATGGGAGGGATGCGAACGACGCGCGCCAGCGTCATGAAACTCGAGTTCGGCGAGTTTGTTGCAGATCGCGGGCCCGCCACCGATTGCGGCTGCGACTTCTGTTAGAAACTCGGCAACGGCCCTTGGGCCAAGGCGATGCAGGCGTTCGGCACCACGCTGGAAGCGATGTTCAATCAGGGAATTTGGAAAAGTCATTTGCACTCCTGGTCAGCCCGCAAGTGCGGCTTGAAATTCCCAGCTGCTCGTGCAAATGCAGGGTATCGCCGCCTGCAAAAGACACGGCCGCCCGGTGCCAAGCGCACTCGGGCGGTTTCGTTATGCAGCGATGTTTGAGGGGACTTTGCGGCGGCCGCCGCGAACGCTGGGCGCAGCATCCAATTTCTGTTGCGCCAGAGCGAGCAGCTCGCTGGTAAGCGCCATTGCGCGGCCGTTCACGTGCGTATACGTCAGCGGCCAAGTCTCCAGCGTCCGGGGGCTGATTTGGAAATAGAGCCGACTGATAATTTCCGCCCCCATGCGCCGATCAACGCGCTTGGGCAGCGCCGCAGGATCGAGCTCGGCCCCGGGGAGAGGTAGGTTCTGCAATAGCGAGGTCCGCATGCAGGCTCCGTTACTTTGCGTTTCGGTGACCTGCGTGATGGAGCGGTTCAGTTTCCGGGATAAATGGGGCTTTCCCAGAAATCAGAGCGCTGTCTTCAGCATTCCTGAAAGGTAGTGCCGGATCAGCGCAATCGCCTCGGACTTATTAGCGATCAGTGGCTGCGCTTTTTGCTTCGCCTTGAGGGTCTCATACATCTCATCGGCAAGCGCCGGCCCGCCAGCGCCGATTTCGGCACGCCATCGCAAAACTCTCTTGGGGGTTATCCGATCATCCCGTTGCCAGTCGATACCCAGGTGTTCGGCTTCCCTGGCAATGATCTTGCCGGCATCCGTTCGCGTAAAGCCGGCCTCGATGAGCAGTGAGGCGCAAAAGGCGACCACGCCACGGCCTGCATATCTTGCGCGATCTGTCGGGCGGCCTCTCTTGCCTTTGCTTTCATCCTCATCCGGCCCGGCGTAGCGATCCGCCGATAACAGTTCGGGCTGCGCGCCCTGCAATATGTCATTCAGAGCATTCGCGAGGGCGCCAAGCACTTCCGTTATGCCAAGGTCCGCAACGATTAGATCAGCATCGAGGAACTGAAGGATCGCGACAAGCGCACGTAAACACGGCGCAGCGCCTTGGTCCCCGGCATTGCGTGCACTCTGCGCACGAATCAATCCAACAAGCAGATCGGCATATCTCTCCCGTTTGGGCACCGCGATTTTGTCGAGGAAAGGCTCCAGCCTCCGCAGCGTGAGCCCGTCGATTTCCGAAAGCGGGAACGACTCATCATCATCAACATGGATTGTGCTATTGTTCTCGTCAGCCTGCGGCATGGATCGCGCTCCATGTCTGGGTCAGGCCCGGGCGGGTGCTTCCATCACCCGCTCGCGCCGTCACTAAGGAATAGAGAAGATCGGGTTACGCGGCTTCGGCCCGCGTCGATGCACCATTTTCTTCAAGTTGCACGCTGCTTCGGAAGCCAGCGCGTCTAGGACCGCCCGGATCGCTCGATCCTGCAGCAGTGGTGAATCCGAACCGCAGCGCAAAGGCGGTCTGGGTGAGATGCATGCGCTCCCGGATCGTGCGCACGTCCACCCTCATCGGGAACATGCACGATAAAGCCCTGTCTGGCCACGCGCATACGGGCGCGTTGCGAACGCTAGGAAGGATGTTACTGGCGCTGGGCTTGGATGCGGATGTCGGCATGGCGGGCCCGATACGGCACTGCCGGCGCGAGTCCGGTCAACGGCATTGCACGCTATGAGTGCGAGGATTTGTGGCCTAGGAAGCCCGCTGAGGCCGCTCTGGGCGCTGTGGGCTCCCCAAACTGCCCCCAGGCTTCCCGGCCGCCTCCAGCACGGCTTTACGGCGCCTTACGGCCCGCCCTGGCGACCGTGAGCTGG
>JAFAHH010000304.1 GCA_019237355.1 Acetobacteraceae bacterium
AATATGTCTCCACCCGGCCAGAGTTCGCTTGCTGCACTCAAGTACCCGTGATGCAGGTTTGGGAAAGGGCCGCAGCGGTCATTATCGATACCGGTTTTTTGGTCGATCCATTCCCGCCATATGAAATCAGCTTCGGAGCTCAACTCTGTTGTACCCAATCACCCCGCAATCATGTCTGCAATTGCTCCAGTCGCAGCAGCGTGTGTTACTGCTTTCGCTACGGTTGGCGCCGTACTTATCACTTACTATTTGACTAAGAAAAAGGACCGCGACGCCGAGTGGCGGAAAGTAAAAACGGAATACTATCAAGAATTCTTGCAAGCACTATCCGCATGGGTCACGACTAAGGAGCAAGGTTCGGGTGCTCGATATGTCAACGCCACGAACATGCTCAATTTGATAGCATCAGCTCGTGTCATAAAGGCCCTTAGAGCCTTCCAAAAAGCCGTCAGAGCGGTCCGCGCCAACGGTAAATCAAGCATCCCAGAGCTAGATTCCTTACTGATGGAGATCAGACGAGAGTTACATCCGGGACGGCGCGAAAAAGGGGAAGGCCTCGAGTTTCCGATTTTGGACCTTGCGGACCACGATAGAGATCGCTGATGCCACGACGCAACGATATCGCCTCCATCCTCATCATTGGCGCCGGGCCGATCGTGATAGGCCAGGCTTGCGAGTTCGACTATTCCGGAGCCCAGGCCTGCAAAGCCCTGCGATCGGAGGGATACCGGGTCATCTTGGTCAACTCCAACCCGGCCACGATCATGACCGATCCGGCCCTCGCCGATGCCACCTATGTGGAGCCGATCACGCCCGAGATCGTGGAGAAGATCATCGCCCGCGAGCGCCCTCAGGCCCTATTGCCTACCATGGGGGGCCAGACCGCGCTCAATACCGCAATGAAGCTCGCGGGCGAAGGCGTTTTGACACGCTACAATGTCGAGCTGATCGGCGCCAAGGCCGAAGTGATCGAGCGCGCGGAGGACCGGCAAAAATTCCGCGACGCCATGGCCGCGATCGGTATCGAAAGCCCCCGAAGCACGATCGCCCGCAGTTTAGAGGAGGCGCGCCGAGGCCTTGCCGAGGTGGGGCTGCCCGCCATTATTCGCCCAAGTTTTACCCTCGGCGGGACGGGCGGGGGCATTGCCTACAACCGACAGGAATTCGATCGAATCGTGCAGGCAGGCCTAGCCGCTTCGCCGGTCACCGAAGTTCTGGTCGAGGAAAGCGTGCTCGGCTGGAAAGAATACGAGATGGAGGTGGTGCGCGACCGGGCAGATAATTGCATTATCGTCTGCTCGATCGAGAACATCGATCCGATGGGCACCCATACCGGCGACTCTGTCACGGTTGCCCCTGCGCTGACCCTCACCGATAAGGAATATCAGCGCATGCGGGACGCTTCGATTGCGTGCTTGCGCGCGATCGGGGTCGATACCGGCGGCTCCAATGTGCAGTTTGCCGTCAACCCGGCAGACGGGCGGATGGTGATCATCGAAATGAACCCGCGCGTTTCGCGCAGTTCCGCGCTCGCGTCCAAGGCCACCGGGTTCCCGATCGCGAAGATCGCTGCTAAGCTTGCGGTGGGCTATACACTGGATGAGCTTGCTAACGACATTACCCGGGTGACTCCCGCCAGCTTTGAGCCCACGATCGACTACGTTGTGGTGAAAATTCCCCGGTTTACATTCGAGAAATTCCCAGGCGCACCCGCGCTGCTTTCCACCAGCATGAAATCTGTGGGAGAGGCGATGGCGATCGGCCGCAGCTTCCCCGAGGCGCTGCAGAAAGGCCTGCGCAGCATGGAAACGGGGCTCTCCGGCCTCGATGAGGTCGAGCTCCCGGGCAATGGCGGGCGGGATGCGTTCCTGGCGGCGCTTTCGACCCTGCGGCCCGACCGGCTTATCATTGCGGGCCAGGCTTTGCGCGCGGGACTCTCGGTGGAAGAAATCCACCGGGCATGCCGGTTTGATCCGTGGTTCTTGCGCGAGCTTGCCCGCATCGTCGAGGCGGAGCACCAGATCGCCGCGTCCGGGCTGCCGACCGAGGCGGGGGCGCTGCGGCGGCTGAAGGCGCTTGGGTTTTCCGATCGGCGGCTAGGCCAGCTCACCAACCGGACCGCGGAGGACGTAACCGCGTTACGGAGCCGCCTGGGCGTCCGCCCCGTTTATAAACGGATCGATACCAGCGGCGCCGAGTTCGCCTCCACCACGCCTTATATGTACTCGACCTTCGAAGGGGGTTACGGACCCCCCGTCTGTGAGGCGGACCCGACCGAACGTCGGAAGGTGGTGATCCTGGGTGGCGGACCCAACCGAATCGGCCAAGGCATCGAGTTTGACTATTGCTGCGTCCATGCCGCTTACGCCTTGCGCGATGCTGGTTACGAAACGATAATGGTGAACTGCAATCCGGAGACTGTCAGCACCGATTACGACACTTCAGACCGCTTGTATTTCGAGCCTCTCACGGAAGAAGATGTTATCGCCCTCATCCGACGGGAGCAGGAGCGCGGGACGGTGCTCGGCTGCATCGTCCAATATGGCGGGCAAACGCCGCTGAAGCTCAGCCAGGCGCTCGCGCGTGAGAATATCCCGGTTCTCGGCACCAGCGCCGATGCGATCGATGTGGCCGAAGATCGTGAGCGGTTTCAAAAGTTGCTGCGCGGCCTAGGGCTGCGCCAGCCCGAGAACGGAACCGCGCGTTCGGGCGAAGAAGCGGAGGCGGTGGCGGCGCAAATCGGCTATCCGGTGGTCATCCGCCCCAGTTACGTACTAGGCGGGCGTGCGATGGAAATCGTGTACGACCGTTCGGGCTTGCACCGCTATATGCGCGAGGCGGTGCGCGTATCAGGCGAAAATCCAGTATTGATCGATAAATACCTGAACGACGCCATCGAAGTCGATGTGGATTGTGCCTCCGACAACGAAACGGTCTACGTCGCGGGCGTGATGGAACACATCGAGGAAGCCGGGATTCATTCCGGCGACAGTGCCTGCGCCCTGCCGCCGTACACGCTCGCGCCCGCAACAGTGACGGAACTCAAGGCCGAAACCGAGGCCCTCGCTCGTGCCCTGGGCGTGATTGGGCTGATGAATGTGCAATACGCCATCAAGGATGATCAGGTTTACGTGCTGGAGGTAAATCCCCGGGCGAGCCGTACCGTGCCCTTCGTTGCTAAAGCAACTGGCGTCCCGCTCGCCAAGATCGGCGCGCGGGTCATGGCCGGGGAAAAGCTTGCGGCCTTCCAGCTCGATGCTCAGGCGATCGCACCGCATGTGGCTGTGAAAGAGGCGGTTTTCCCGTTTGCCCGCTTCGAAGGAGTGGACACAATCCTCGGCCCTGAAATGAAATCAACGGGCGAAGTGATGGGGCTGGATGTCAGTTTCGAGCGTGCGTTTGCCAAGTCGCAGCTTGGGGCTGGCGTGAACCTTCCGAAATCTGGCGCGGTATTTCTCTCAGTCCGCGATGCCGATAAGAAAGCCCTACCGGCGCTGGCCCGGCGGCTCACTGAAATGGGCTTCACAATCCTTGCCACACGGGGCACCGCCGCCCGTATCCGGCAGGCCGGCCTTTCCGTATCCGTCGTGAATAAGGTCTTGGAGGGACGGCCGCATTGCATGGATGCGATTTGCTCAGGCGAGGTTCAGATGGTCATCAACACCGCCGATGGTCCCCAATCCGTCGCCGATAGCTTCAGCATTCGGCGGAGCGCCCTGACCCACGGGGTCCCCCATTTCACGACGATCGCCGGCGCGAGGGCTGCCGTGCACGCGATAGCGGCCCTGAAAAGCGGCACGCTTGAAGTTGCGCCGTTGCAGTCTTACCTTCGCGGCTCGTTCTGAGCGCCTGCCGTCGCGACCAGGAAGCCTGGCCGCGGCGGCTGCCTTTCGGCTCGCCCATCATAGCACTCGCTTGACTGAAGGACTCCGCCGTGCAGAAGTTCCCAATGACAGCCACTGGCCTGCAACGGTTAGAAGACGAGCTGCGGCAGCTCAAAACCGACGAACGCCCGGCGATTATCCGCTCCATCGCAGAGGCACGGAGCCACGGCGACCTTTCGGAGAACGCGGAGTATCACGCCGCCCGCGAGCGGCAGTCCTTCATTGAAGGCCGCATCGCCGAGCTCGAGGAAATCATTTCCGCTGCTGAAGTGATCGACCCTTCGAAACTTTCCGGGGACCAGGTAAAATTCGGCGCCCATGTCTGGCTGATGGATGAGGAAACCGAACAAGAATCGGCGTACCAGATCGTCGGCATGCATGAGGCAGACATCAAAAGCGGCCGGCTTTCGATTTCTTCTCCGCTGGCCAAGGCACTCATCGGTAAGCGCGCGGGTGATACGGTTTCGGTGCCTGCACCTGGGGGCGATCGCTCCTACGAGATCCTAGGCGTGCGCTTTGGCTGATCAGGGCGGCGGCTCAACACCGATCATTACTTTCGGAGATATCGAGCAAGCCGCAGCCCGGATCGCCGGGCGTGTGCTGCGCACCCCGACTATCGCGAGTGATTCGATTTCTCGTGCAACTTATGCGCAAGTGTTCCTAAAGCTCGACAATCTGCAAGCAACAGGCGCATTCAAAGAGCGCGGTGCGGCGAACCGGCTCGCCCTCCTATCCGACTCTGAGAGAGACGCCGGAGTCGTTGCGATGTCTGCTGGCAACCACGCGCAAGCCGTCGCTCGACACGCGACTCTGCTTGGGATCGCTGCAACAATTGTTATGCCGCTGCAAACCCCGGCAACGAAAATTACCCGCACCACCACTTGGGGCGCCAGAGTCGTACTGCATGGGCATACCCTCGCCGAAGCGGCCGAGCACGCCCATGCCTTGGCTCGCGAGGAAGGGCTGATATTCATTCA
>JAFAHH010000313.1 GCA_019237355.1 Acetobacteraceae bacterium
GGTCATGCCTGAATTCATCATTTGCCTCTCCGCGAGACGTGCAGACATTCCTTTTTATGTCCTGTAGGATGTGCTACTATGCTCCGACACCCGCGAAAAGGGGCGCAGGCATAAGTTTCCTCCCTACTTGCGTGTCTCCCCAATGCACGCATGACCCGAGGCACTGAGGCTGTTTGGCGAATCGCTTAGACGGCAACGAGGGTCGTGGGCTTCATGCACGCAAAGGCGTCGAGAAAGCCCGCTGAGACCGACTCAAGCTTGACTGCTACCCGCCGTCGCTCTCGCCCGCCAAAAGCCGCCCACGGCCAAATTTTCCCGAGTCTTTTGGCTGTTCTTTGTTCGGAGCCGGAGCAGCCTGTTCTTCGTCCCGTTGCCTAATTTCCGATCGGCGCCGGCGCGCAGGCCGGGTCAAGGATGCCGAAGGCACCGCGGAGCGGCGCGAGCGAAGCGAAGCGTCCCTGGACGCGGTCGAGCACCGGGGCAGGCTGGATTGGAGGCGAAGGCTGATTTCGGTCTGGAGTCTCTGCGCCGCGTTGAGCGGCGCGCACTATGTGATTGCGCGCCTTTCTAGGCGCGCTCCGTTGTTCGCCTAGCTGGCAGATCCAACGGAATTCATCCAACGCTAAGGTCGAACAACTACCGATTAAGGATATAGATTGCTTATTACAGATAAGTCCGACCGTTTCACCGTGACGGAGTCCGACCGTTTCACCTTGCCGAATTGGGGATAAGCACCTTGCGGCAAGGCAGGCCGCGGAGTGTCTTCGTCCGACCGTTTCACCGTGGATAAACCCCCGAAAACCCCGCTTATTCACATTCAGGCTCGGGCAGGGAGGATGGGCGGGATGCTGTCGGGCAGCACTTCCAGCCCGCCCCGGCGCTGCCCTAGGCGAAGCCCGGTAAATACGGCTTGTATTTTGCGCAGCTCTCGCCTGGCTTTCTGCTGGAAGTCAGTTGTCCGGCCATATTCCGCGCCCAAAGCTTTGGCGAGCGCCGCCCAGGTAATCCAGATTACTTTGCCGCTCTTGTTGGCGCGGAAGGCCGCCAGCACCAGCCATGCATAAAGGTCCAGGCCCAGAGCTGAACGTTTTAGCGCGCGCAATGCTCGATAATCGAGCGGGACGGGGGCGGCCGTTACGGCCTCATAGAATTCCACCCCCAGCGTGAGCTCACTTTCCCAAAGGCTACGCTCCTCCGGTCGTTTCAAGCTCCACCAGAGCTGTTGACCACTGGCAATCTGCATGTCGGCGCGCACCTTCCCCTCCCTTCCCTTCTCGTCGCGTGCGGTCCCCCCGAAGCTGATAGCTGACGTGAAGAGGCGCATGCTCTGGTCGCGGACCCGCGCGGCATCGCTCCGTTTGCCGCCGCCGGTTGCGGGGCTCAGTCCCACCCTGCGGAGAAAATCATTGAGGCTGCGCCCAAGGCTCAGGCGTCGGCTCTTGGTGCGGACGGCCTCAGTAATAATCCAGTAAAGTAGCAGGCGCGGAATGGAACCATACGGCAAGCCGTAGGGCTTGCCGGTATCGCCGTCATATCCGCGCCGTATCATCAGCCAAGCCGTGCCCTCGCGCCGCGTCCATATCTCGACGTCGCCGGGGTTGGAATGCGGCAAGGTTGCCTGCACAAGTTGCCGCGCGAGAAAGGCGGCATCCTGCATGTTCGCAGGGTCCGACATGATGCCGGCCGCTGTTTTGATTAGCTGCGTTTGATCCCTCGTGAGAGTCATCTAGGAATGTATACAATTAGACAATGCTACTTTGCCGGATTTCCTAGGTGCCAACTCCGGTTTGCGGTATCGCGCAAACAGAAGGTTGAGGGCCTCGGCTACCATATCCTCCATGCTGCGCCCTTGTTCCGCCGCCATGGCTTTGAGCTGGCGGCGCACGTCCTCCGGGAAATGCACGGTGATGGCCTTCGTGCCCCGTCTGACCGGCACGGCTGGAGTAGTTTGCGCTTCCGGCAAGGGGGCGGGCGCGGAGGTGGTCGCCGCAACGTTGGCGCCACTGCTACGCAGTGCGCTTGCGAGCGCTCCGGGCTTTTTCATCGGCGATCTCTCTCTGTGTCGGCAAGCCTAGAAGTAGGCTTGTATAATTGTATACTTGATGAATTTCTTCCGCCGCCTTTCCTCCAGGCTCGGCCTCCGAGACCCCTAACCCCATGGCGTATGCGTCCTGGAAAATCACGCGCTCGCCAAGAGTCGAGGGGCAGGCTTCGACACCACGCGCCGCCAACCATGCGATGGTTTCCTCAGCGCGGTTGCCTGCCACTCTGACGCGGGCCAAAAGCGCCCGTATCGGCTTGCCTCCGGAAATGCGAATGATGTCGAGAGTGGCGGAAACCGTGTTGAGGTCGGCCAATGACGGCTGGAGCGGCATCAAAATGAGGTCGGCGGCTCGGGCGGCAGCGCTCATGGCGTCATTGGCCCGGCCTGCTGTGTCAATGATCGCAAGGTCGGCCGCGCCCTCCGCTGCCGCTCTCAGGGTGCGCTCGAGATGGGGAACGGGTGTAGCCGCGACCACAGGCGGCTTGTCCCCGCGTATGTCCTTCCAGTCGCAAGCACTCACCTGCGGATCGAGATCGATGAGCGCGACCTCCAGCCCGCGTCTCGTCGCCTCTACGGCAAGATTGATGGCCGTAGTCGTCTTGGCGCAGCCGCCTTTCTGACAAACGATAGAAAGAACCTTCATGCCAATTTCCTACAAGTCAGCATGTATGCATGCCGACTTGGAGGGATTTCTGCATGTAGGATCTCGGAGTCGGTCAAGGGAGCGCTGCACTCGCCCTCGCCCCCGCCTCACTCCTGCCAGCCCCGAGGAACTCCAACAAACGCTCGCCTTTGCGCTCCGGTATGACGGGCGCAAGCGTGTCCATCACTGCGACGATGGCCCGCATCACCGCGGCGCGCCTTGCAGTGCCAGCCCATGCTGCCGCGGCTCACTGCCGAGCGGCGGCCGATATTGATTCCCCGGTCGCGAAACAGGGCTGCTAGGAGCAGCGTGTCTCGCGATTGTCCCGCCAGACTGCCGCATCGGGGAGATTGCGTGGCCGGACAGCGTGGGTTGCGGGGCTTGCATCTATTACAGCCATAGGTAGGCTAAGCGTCTGGCTCGACTGGCAGGAACTACAGCCAGCCGTCCAGGGCCGCGGGGCGCGCATTCTCAGCCCTGCGTGTCCCTTACAGCGCATCGGAGCAACGCGCGGGCACCATGGACAACGATACCGTCATCGCCATCTTCAGCGCCCTCATGTGGATTTTCCTGATCGCTCTTGCGTGGAATCCACTCGCCAGAATTGTCCGGCGCCGGATATGGATTCATCGGATATTCCGAACGTTGTTGGCCGCAGCCGGGCTCAGCAGGCGTCATCAATAGCCCCACACTCATAGTAAGCACTCGATGAAAATCACTGGGGGATAATCCAACAGGACCGACCAGTAGTCCCGCCCATAGGCGGTCTCGCCCTCCAGCGACAACAATGGCCGCTGCCAGCGGACTTCCCTAAATCCGGCAGCGTGCAACGCCTCCTCATGGGTCTGGATACTGAGAAAGTAATTTTCGATATCGAATGCACCATCGTCCAGATAAAATGTCCAGGTAATCGGAGCTCCTTCACGGAACTCACCGATGACAGACGTTTCAAATCCATACTTGCGATAGGAAGGCGCCGAGGCAAAATTACACGCGGGATTGCAGTTCACCGTCACGAACCGCCCGCCCGGTCGCAAGCAGCGCACAACGCCATTGCACATTGCATCTAGCTCGGCGCGATCGTGCGCATAGTTCAGCAAATAAGCCGCGATCGCGAGATCGAAGTTCGCGCCAAGCCCGAGATTCCGCGCATCCCCGATGATGTAGTCGATCCCCAATCGCTGTTTCGCTTCGCTGGCCCTGGCGAGCTCGATCATCTTCTCGGATAGGTCGATGCCGGTAACTTTCGACGCGCCCCGTTCGCGGATCATCCGGCTGTAGAACCCTTCACCGCAGGCGATGTCGATCACTGCCCTGCCCGCCGGATCGCCAATCAGTGCCACCAAGGTAAAATCTTCAATATACGCGCGCCAGGGCTGCTGCTTCGCACGCCTATAGAGCTCCGCGATCGGATCGTAATTCGTGGTCATCCTTGCCGGACCTTTCTACCTTTCGAAGATCAGCCGCGCTTTAGACGGCACCCAGGGTTATCCGGCCGGCATGCTTGGACAGCTACACTGCGGCAGGCTTATCGGCCAGCACGCGATAGACGGAGGCACGGCCGATTTTGAGTTGCTGGGCAATTTGCGTGGGCGGAATGCCCTTTGCCTTTAGCTCGCGCACCTGATCAGCCAGTCGCCGTGCAGTGGGAGCCCGGCCTCTGTATTTGCCCTCCCCCTTGGCCTTGGCTATGCCCTCGCGTTGGCGCTCGAGCATCAGATCCCGCTCGAACGCCGCGATAGCGCCGAGCATGGTCAGCATGAGCTTGCCGGTGGCGGTGCGCGTATCGATCCGCTGCCCGCCCATGCTCAGCACCACCAGGCCAACGCCTTTGCTCTCTAGCCGCTCAACGATGGCCAGCAGATCCGCGGTCGAGCGGGCGAGGCGATCCGGCTTGGTTACCAAGAGCGTGTCGCCATCGCGAACATAGTCGAGGGCGGCTTGCAGCTTGTCCCGGCGGGCGGCCGACGACACGCGCTCTGCGAATACCTTCTGGCACCCAGCGGCGTTCAGGTCGCGCTCCTGGGCGGCTAGGCCGGCCTCCTGCTCGACCGTGCTCGTCCGCGCGTATCCGACCAACATTGCCCGTTTCCGTCTCACTGGCTCAAAGACATTGTGAGAGAGACTGTCTCAAAAGGCAAGAACAATTCGTGTGAGGCAGAAAAGCCGTGCTTGGCACAGTCCCGCACGGGCAAGCCCTAGTGAGACGAACCGGGCTGTAAAATCCTTTACGGCCGAGCTTGGGCGTCCACCAGCACTCGGTCGGCAGCGCTCGCCTTAGCGCGGCAGATAGGCAAGGCGCGTTCAAGGGGCAGCCACATGCAAATGCACCATACAAGCCATACCCAGAACATGGTTTCGTCCGAACGCGATTTGGCGCACTACCATTGTGCGCTGCAGCAACCGCTTAGCTGCCGGCGTAATCCGCCAAATTACGAACATCCTTTCATCATCTCCAAAGGGGAAACACGTGGCTGATAACACGCAACAGAATGCCGCGCGCCAAGCCGCCGAGGCTGTGCAGGCCAGCGGTCGGGCGACCAGCGAGACCGTTCGACACGGAGGCCAGTTCGCCGCCGATACCACCCGCCGTGTTGGCGAGGTTGGCGCCGATGCCGTAGGTCGGACCGGCTGGGTCGGGAGCGAGAACATCCGCCGGGGCACGCAGGACTTGGCCGAGAGCCAACAGCAAATCGTTCAGAATGCAGCCGAGCAGTTCGAAGAGCTCAGCCGCAAGGTGGCTCAGGCGGTTCAGGGCACCGCCGAGAACGTTCGCTCGCTGATGGCGCTCCCCGGCACCGCGCGGGGCGGTCTGCAGGATCTGCAGCAGGGCGTTAACGGTATTATCGAGGGCGTCGTCCGGACCAATCTGCGGGCCACCCAGGAACTCTTCCGGCTCGCAAACCCGAGCGCCTATATCGAGCTGCAGCACCGGTTCATGCGCCAATATCTCGACACGGTAATCGAGAATAGCGTCACCCTTGTGCGGGCCGTTCGCCGAACGGCGGATGAGACGCTCGGCCCTCTCGAGCACCAGCTCCAGCAGCGCCGGTCGGCTCGCCAGGATGAGGGTCAGGAGTATCGGCGGGCAGCGGAGTAAACTCTCCCGCTAAGCTTAGCGATCCCCGATAAACCTATTCAGAATGGCCGGTGCGCAGCTCGCGAACCGGCCTTTTTCTTGGGCTGAGAGCCAGCCGCCATCCTAGATTGCCCGATACACACGCGTTCGTTTTCGCGCACCAAAATTCCCCCCGGCCACCCGAAGCTGGAAATCAGAGGCCAGATTTGCGCTGGAGCTCGGCTATGCTGGCCCGATGTTGCGCGCGCCGATTGGCCAGGGCCCTTCTCTTGGCAATGGCTTTGTCGGAGCCCGCCTCACTCCAGCCAGGTAGTTTCCCGACCTTTTGGTTGGTCACCTTCACGGTGCCTGCACCACCAGGTGCGCCCAGCATTGCCCGCGGTGCGTCCATCGCGTCCTCCCAGCAGCACGCCGATGACCTGCTGCTCTGATTTGTGTTTTCGGTTGCGACTGGAATGGTTCACCTCAAGGCTGGGTTCCGGGGGTCACCACCATCCTTTACGAGCGCGGCGTCGCGCCGGTGTAGCCGATGGTAGACAGCCCGAGTGATTGGTGGTCAGGGCACAACTTGAGAGTGCCGATCATGCAACAATGACTAGGCGATGATACCTGGCAGGGTTATTAGCCTGGTAACACTGAAGTCATGCTGAAACGGCGTCGGCCATTTGATGGCCCGCGACCAGTCTGAGCGCTCGGTCCCGATGGGACATGCGGAAGAAAAGGCGGCCCCGCATGGAGGCCGCCAAGTTTAGGGAGGAAACGTCCAAAGAAACAGCACCGCCTGAG
>JAFAHH010000315.1 GCA_019237355.1 Acetobacteraceae bacterium
GCTGCCAGGAAATCGCTACGATACGGTCGGTGTCGAGCCCTTGATCCAGGACATCGAGTTCGAAGGCCTGATCGCCGACACAGCGTTCGACGCCGACTGGATCATCGACGAGTTGAACGAGAGAGGCGCCAAGATCGTCATCTCGCACCGGCCAAACCGCCGAGCCCCGCTCGCGATCGACCGCGAGATCTACAAATGGCGGCATTTGATCGAGAACTTCTCGGCCGTTTGAAGGAGCTCAAGCGAATCGCCATGCGGAGCGACAAAACAGACGAGAGTTTCGCGGGGATAATCCATCTTGCGGCTGCTGTGATCGGATCACGATGAATGTATCTCAACAGGCCCTAGTGCACCGGCGCGGGCTCGGCTTCCAGGCCCATCCGAATCTCCCGCGCTTCCGGGCCGAAGCCGACCAGCACCGCAATGATCGTAGCCACAATAATCACCACGCCCGCCAGCGCCCAACTATAATCATGGCCCATGCTGTCCGCCCAGGAGCTCTGAATGGTTGCGTTCGCCGATGCGAGCAGGTTTCCCAGCTGATAAACGAGGCCGGGAAAGGTTCCGCGCACCTCTGGCGGCGAGAGCTCGTTCAGATGGGCTGGAATAATGCCCCAAGCGCCTTGCACGAACACCTGCATCAGAAACGCGCCGACGGCGATCCACACAGGATCGGCAGAAAAAGCCCAAAGCGGGATTGCTGGAAGCGATAGCAAGGCCGCGATTACAATCATGATACGCCGGCCGTTAAACTGTGAGAGTGTGCCGAATCCGATACCGCCTATGATCGCGCCGATATTGTATATGATCACGATCACCGTCACTTCATTGACCGTAAGATGGCGCTGCACCTGCAAGTAGGTGGGATAAAGATCTTGGGTGCCATGAGAAAAGAAGTTGAATGCCGTCATCATGACAATGGCGAAGATAGAAAGGGGCAGATGAGCGCGGAGCACGCTCAGCATCGAAGCACGCCGCTCCGCTGCTGTCCGCCGCTCCCAGTCCGGGCTTTCGGGCACCGTGCGGCGGATATAAAGCACCAGAAGCGCCGGGATGACACCGATCATGAACATGCCGCGCCAGCCGACCGCGGCGTAGGCCGCCCAGTAGACCAAGCTCGAGAGCAAATATCCGCTTGGGTAACCCGCTTGCAGCAAGCCCGAAACCGGGCCGCGCCATCGCGCGGGAATGCTTTCCATCGTCAGCGAGGCGCCGACGCCCCATTCGCCGCCCATGGCGACGCCGTACAATGCCCGCAAAAGAATGAAAGTCGTCAGATTCGGCGCTAAACCCGAAAAAAACTCAAGCAGGGAGTAAATGGTTACGTTAGCCATCAATGTGGGGCGGCGGCCAAAGCGGTCTGCGACTCGACCAAACAGCCATGCGCCCACCGGCCGCAAGGCGAGAGTTAGCGTAATGGCCAAGGTGACGGTGGTTATCGAGACATCGAAGTCCCGCGCGACATCACGCAGGACGAAGACCAGAATGAAAAAATCGAATGCGTCCAGGGTCCAGCCGAGATAGCACGCGGCCACAACATGCTGTTGCTGCTGCCGGGTGGCGAGAGCCATGCCTACCTCCCTCCGATGGGCGTTCCCGACTAACGCTGGCCGGGCATCCCGGCTTCGCGAAAGCCCCAAATCCGGTCTAATTGGCCGCCCCGAACCGGCGCGGGTCGAGTGCGGCGGCCAAGTCGCTCGGCTCTCCCGGATCGCGCCCGGCGATCAGATCGGCTGCCAGCCTACCGGCTGCGGGGGAAGTCTGGATGCCGTACCCGCCCTGACCCACGCACCAGAAGAATCCATGCGCCGCCGGGTCCCAGCCAATCGCCAGATTCCGGTCGGGGGTGAAAGTGCGCAGCCCGGCCCAGGCATGCTCAACCCGCTGCACCGGGATGTCGAGCGCCTGTTGCATGCGGTCGATCCCGAGGGCGATGTCGATCTCCTCCGGCTGGACGTCATGGGGCGGCATCGGCGTCTCGTCGGCGGGCGTGACAAGCAGCTTTGATCGCGCTTCCGGCCGGACGTACCAGGTGTGATCGACATCACCAACACGAGGCCAAGCCTCTACATCCCACGGCGCTGGGTCGATGATTGCCGCCGTCCGCCGGCATGGGGTAAGCCCCAGCGGCCGCACCCCAGCTTGTTTAGCCACGATATCACCCCAAGCTCCCGCAGCATCCACCAATATGCCAGCCGACACGCAGAGGTCCGCGCTCGTGCACAGCTGCCACAGGCCGCCTCGGCGCTCGATCCGCTCAGTGCGAGCGTTCGTGACCAACACGCCTCCATGGGCGCGGACCTGTCGAAGGAAACCCTGATGGATGGCCGCTACATCCATATCGAAGGCATTATCTTCAATCGCGGCCGCCACCGCGTATTCAGGCCGAAGGGCGGGCACGAGGGCGCGAAGCTCAGGTATCGAGATGAGCCGCAGCTCCTGCCCTTCCTGCACGAATGCGTCTAGGCGCGGCTTCTGCTCGGGCGGGGCCAGGAAGACGAACCCCCGGCGCCGCAGGAGCGGATTAACCGAAAAGCCCGGCGGCGGATGCTCGAAGAACGGGCGAGACAGCCAGCTTAGCCTGCGAACCGCGGGCGGCCCGTAGTTCAGCACCCATATGGCGGCTGAGCGGCCAGTTGAATGGTAACCCGGTTGCGCCTCTGCCTCCAGCAAAGCGACCCGATGCGTCGGGGCCAGGGCCGCCGCGGTGGTTGCGCCCGCAATCCCGGCGCCTATAACCACGACATCGAAAATTTGCCTATCCATTCATCAGGAATGGTTGCCGTAAGCCCGCTTCGCAAGCGGCGCCCTCCTAGAGCGCGATCGCGTGAGGCGGACGGGTCAGAAGGCGTGAATTGCGCTATCACCCATATAGGGCCGCATAGAGCCCCGCGATTCAGGGAAAGCCCAAAACAAGGATATTGATTTGCCCGGACGCGGGTCGGGCCGATAGGGAGGAAAGCATGAGCGCCACATGGCCCGAGATCCCTTACGAACCCTGGCGTGATACGTGCTCCGCATTGCACCTGTATCTCCAGATCGCGGGCAAGTAT
>JAFAHH010000406.1 GCA_019237355.1 Acetobacteraceae bacterium
GCCGAACGCTGCGATCATCCACCATTTTTGTAAGCCATAATCGTCGAAATGACTCAGCCGACGCGTCACCCCCATTAGGCCGAGGAGATAGAGCGGCATGAACACGACATAGAACCCGGCGACCCAGAAGCCCCAGGATACCTTCCCCCAGAACGGATCGAGCCTAAACCCGGCCACCTTCGGGAACCAATAATTGATTCCGGCAAATGCGGCGAACACCACAGAGCCGATGATCACGTTGTGAAAGTGCGCGACCAGGAACATGCTATTGTGCAGCATGAAGTCGGCCGGCGGCACGGCCAGGAGCACGCCCGTCAACCCGCCGATCACGAAGGTCACCATGAAGGCGACGGCCCACATCATGGGCACCTCGAACCGGATACGGCCGCGGTACATCGTGAACAGCCAATTGAAGATTTTGGCTCCCGTCGGGATCGAGATAATCATCGAGGTGATGCCGAAAAAGGCGTTCACACTCGCGCCCCCACCCATCGTGAAGAAATGGTGCAGCCAGACCAGATACGATAGGATGGTGATAACGACCGTCGCGTATACCATCGAAGTATACCCGAATAGGCGCTTACCGCAGAACGTCGATACGACTTCTGACCAAATCCCAAAGGCTGGCAGGACCAGGATGTACACTTCTGGGTGGCCCCAGACCCAAATCAGGTTGACGTACATCATCTGATTGCCGCCGAGATCGTTCGTGAAAAAGTGTGTTCCCACGTACCGGTCAAGCGCCAGAAGCGCCAAGGTGGCGGTGAGCACCGGAAAGGCGGCCACGATCAGAACGTTCGTGCAGAGCGTGGTCCAGGTGAACACGGGCATTTTCATCATCGTCATGCCCGGCGCGCGCATTTTAACAATCGTCGCAATCAGATTGATTCCGGATAGTGTGGTGCCGACGCCGGCCACCTGTAGCCCCCAAATCCAGTAATCAACGCCGACGCCCGGGCTATAAGTTGCGTCAGAGAGGGGCGGATATGCGAGCCAACCGGTTTGGGCGAATTCGCCGACGAACAGCGAGAGCATAATGAGTATCCCGCCGCCCACGGTCATCCACAAGCTGAAGTTGTTAAGGAACGGAAACGCAACGTCGCGGGCGCCGATCTGCAGCGGCATGATGTAGTTCATCAGCCCGGTAACCGCGGGCATCGCGAAGAAGAAGATCATTATCGTGCCGTGCGCGGTGAAGATCTGGTCATAGTGATGTGGCGGCAGGTAGCCCTCATTCGGACCGAATGCGATGGCTTTCTGCATCAGCATCATGATCGCGTCGGCAAAGCCGCGCAGGAGCATGATGATGGCCAGGACACCGTACATAACGCCGATCCGTTTGTGATCGACGCTCGTGAACCACTCGCGCCAGAGGTAGCCCCATTGCCGATAGTAAGTGACCAGGCCGAGTATGATGACGGCCCCCAGCGCGACCACGGCAAAAGTCACGACCAGGATCATTTCCTGATACGGAATTGCCTGCAAGGTCAGGCGTCCGAAGATGAGCCTCTGGAGATCAGGATTTGAGAACATCCAACTCTTCCATTCCGGTTATTTCGGCTGCTCGCCGTCAGTCTTTTGGTTGAGCTGCCCCGGCGCCGGGGTGCCCGCGCCGGGCTTGGCCGGTTCCGGGTGTTCGGCCGGCCCGGGATGCGTGCCTTCCGGCCTTACATCGGTGCGCGGCCGCCGGCCCTGCGCCGGGAAGGTGGCCGCGGGCGCTTCGCGGCCTTCGCGAATGTTGATATAACGAAGGCGCTCGTAGTTCTCGCGGCTGTCCTTGCCGCCTCCGCCCGCCGCATCGATGCGGTTCATTTCGTATTTGCACATCTTTCCGGGCTCGACGCATAAATTGACGATCGCATCGAACAGCCCGTTCTCCACGGTTGAGAAATATTGCACGGGAACAGCCTCGCTCGGCTGCTCCAGCTTCATATAGTCGGCGCGGGTGAGGCCTGATCCTGAGTTTTTCACCTTCGCGACCCACTGATCGAAGCCCTGCGGGCTCATCCCATGAAACGTGAAGTTCATGTGCGAAAAGCCCGAGCCGCTGTAGTTACCGGAAAAGCCGTCGTAATCGCCCACCTCGTTGATCACCGCATGGAGCTGCGTCTGCATGCCAGCCATTGAGTAAATCTGGCCGGCAAGCGCCGGGATGAAAAAGGTGTTCATCACGCTCGCCGAGGTAATCTTGAAGGCAATTGGCACATTCACCGGCGCCGCAAGCTCGTTCAACGACGCGATGCCGAGGTCCGGATAGATGAAAAGCCATTTCCAATCGAGGGAGACCACGTCCACATTCAGCGGCTTCGTGTTCGGCGCCACCGACTGGGACCCGCTGATCCGGTCCAGCGTGCGGAATGGATCAAGCGTATGGGTGCTGAGCCAGGTCATCGCCCCCAGGCAGATGATGATCGCCAAAGGGGCCGACCAAATCACGACTTCCAACTGGGTGGAATGGTGAAATTCCGGATCATAGACTCCGTCCGGATTACCCTCCCAGTAGCGGCGTGCAAAAAGCAACGTGAGCACGATGACCGGCACGATGATCAACAGCATCAGCACTGTTGACGCAAGGATGAGATTGCGCTGCAGCACGGCTATGTAACCGGACGGGTCCAGAACGACCACGCCGCATCCGGCGAGCACGCTTGGAAGAAGCAGGACACCAAGGGCCCGAAGAATCTTCGGCAAGCGCGGCTTTAGCTGCCATCCTTCGCGGGCCGGCTTCCCGGCAGGGCGCCGCACCTGGTTTTTACTGATCGGTTTGTCAGGCATTCCGCTGTGCTGGCGCACCGCAGCGCTCCATTTTGGGTTTCGTTCCTCCGTCCGGCGGAACCTTAAAGGACCTTCTACCCGCCTTGTCCGGGCCGGCGGCCATCAGCACCCGTTTCTGACAGGAGCCCGAGCTTGTCCCCTAGCGTCCCGACGGAGCGTATCTTCCTACCTTTGGCGGCGGACGCAAGCCCGTCAAAGTAGCTGGCCGGGTGGTTGGCGGGGTGCCCTTGGGGCCGGCGGCGGGGTGAGCAGACCCGATACGTTCTCGTATTAAATGATGCGTGCTCGCTCGCACTCTTGGCCGATGGTGAACGCGCACCGCATTCCCGTCCTCGCCGCCAGGGGCGGCCACAACGTCGCCGCGATGATGGCACACGCCCAGGGGATAGCGGAGGCAAACCCAACCAAGACGCCAATGCGAACGCCGAGTAGCTGGCTCACCAGGGAGGGGAGGTAAAAGGCTATCCCGTAGCTGCTGACCTGGAATCAGGAAACAGATCGACCAATATGCTTTCGATCAAAAACATTCACTGCCAGCCCTGTAACCCGAACAGGCCCTCGAGTGCGAGCAAAAACGCCCGAGAAGGGGCCGCCGAGCATCAAGGCGAGCGGCGCCCCGTAGTAGAACAGGCCCATGATCCGGGCGCCTGCACGGGATGGGAACCAATACGTTAGGAACAATTTGATTCCCGGGGAGAACCACCTCTGCTGCTCCGAGCAGCATCTCAACACGTAGAACGAGGTATTGGTAAATTACCGTCGGACGGTCGGTTGGCTTCTATCATTTTAGCCCTCCACCTCGCACGTGTCATCGAGTGGCGAACAGCTTTTTGAACCGGCGTTCGCCACCGAGGCGCTAGCCGAGTGCGGCGTCAATTTCTGCGGCCGTGGGAAGACTGGACTGCGTCCCCCGCCGGGTGCAGGAGAGCGCCGCAGCGGTTCCGGCACGCCGAAGGGCTTGCGCGAGGGCGATACCCTTATCCAATGCAGCGCCGAGCACGCCGACAAAGCAATCGCCCGCCCCGGTTGTATCGACAACCTCCACCGGGGAGGCCGGCAACCGGATAAGTCCGTCGTTATCGGCAGCTTCAGCCCCTTCGCCGCCCAGGGTGCGGATCACCGTGACACCAAGCGCAGCATGCAGCGCACCAGCATCGACGCCGCTACCGAGCCTGTTTGCGAGGCAGGCTGCCTCGTCCTCGTTTATCACGAGTAGGTCGGTGGCCTGCAAAGCCTGTAGGGCCAACGGCAGGGCGGGCGCCAGGTTCAGAAGTATACGTGCTCCATGCGAGCGGGCGCGCAAGATGAGCCGCTCGGTTTCTTGCCCCTCAGTCTCCATCTGCACGAGCAGGGTTGTACCGGGCCCGAGCAGACCATCCTCGACCTGCCGCTCTCGGGCGAGCAGATTCGCGCCTGGCGCCACCGCAATTTGGTTACGCCCGGCGGCATCCGTGCAGATGGACGCGCAACCGGTCGCTGCATCCGCCGGCACGACACGCGAGAGGTCCACTCCAGCACCTCGCAATCCGGCCAGCCCCGATTCGGCGAGATTGTCCGCTCCGACCGCGCCCGCCATGACAACCTCTGCCCCATCGCGTGCAGCCGCAACGGCCTGGTTCGCCCCCTTTCCGCCAGCCTCGATACGCAGTTCCTGCGCGAGCAGCGTTTGACCGGGTTGGGGCAGATGCTGCATTACGAAGATCAGGTCGGCGTTGATGGATCCGAACACGACAATCATGCCGCTTGCTCCAGCACCGGGGTGGTCCCGGCCTGCGCTGGGATGGGGCCGCGGACCACGAACGGGTACATCATGGCGCCAGCAAACGCGATCACCGCCCCGGCCAACAATGCTGCCACAAAGGAATAGGTCGCCTGGGCAATGAAGCCGGTCAGGATTGGCCCTGGCCTCGCACGCCGATCACCAGGGACGCCAACGCCAGGATTGTAATTATGACTGCAAACGACACTTCTGCGATCATGTGGTTCGATAAGCTCGACAAAACCGCCACACCAATCACCGGCAGCGAATTGCCCGTGTAGCACGCTAGGAGATAGCTGGAGATCAGCTCCGCCCGTTGATCCCTTGGCGCGATCTGGTTGATCACCTGCAAACTGCCTCGAAACCCCAAGGACGAGGCGATCCCGCTCAGCGCGGTGGCGGCCAGCAGCACAGGCAACGATTTCATTACTGACCCAACTGCCAGCAGCGCCACACAGATGGGCAATAGCCCCAATCCTATACGCATTGCTGTCCGGCTTCCGAGGGTTGGCGTCAGAGCCGCAGTTGACGCCGAGATTGCAAATAGCCCAGCGACAATGGCCCCAGCCGCGACCGGACTGGTCAGGCGCAAGCTCCGCGCCAGTAAACCGGGAACAAGGGCCGCGTAGAACCCGAGCAGCGCGAAGGTCGCGAAGGCACAAAGCGCGGGTGCGGCGAAATCGATGCGGATATTCCGTGGCACGCCAATACGGGGCGCAAATGACCACTCGCCGAGCGGTCTCGTCGGCGCGACGGTTTCCGGCGATCCGGCTAGCGCGAGCGCCATGAGCGCGAGGACGACCA
This sequence comes from Acetobacteraceae bacterium, assembly GCA_019237355.1. GTDB lineage: Bacteria > Pseudomonadota > Alphaproteobacteria > Acetobacterales > Acetobacteraceae > JAFAHH01. The sequence continues at coordinate 5,339 of JAFAHH010000406.1, forward strand.
AGTAGGCGAAAAAGCTGAGCCGTAGGGGAAGGGGCGCGAAACTGGCCAGCAATCCGGCGCTAAGCGAGCCTGCTGCGAGGCCGAGCAGGTTGGCAATCACCGCAAGCTGGGTCGGTGTAGCCTTGTCCGCGCCTGGGTACAGCTCGGCAATCCAAGCAGTTGCGGTACTCGCGCCCACACCAACCGCGAGGCCGCTCAGAATCCGTGCCGCGAAAAGCCAAGCCGTGCTGGCGGCAAGCAGAAAACACGCGGCGCTCAGGGCCGCCACCGCCAGCGCTGGAATGCTTATTCGCCGCCGGCCGGCTTGGTCTGATACTTTGCCAAATATCAGCAGCGCTGTAACATTGCCTATTACATAGGCCGCATAGATGAGCGTGACCGTGATTTCGGAAAAACCGAAGGCGCGGGCATATGCCGGGTAAAGTGGTGTCGGCAGCATGCTCCCCACATAGAACGCTCCTATCAGCACCGAGACCATGGTGAGCGATCCACGCTGGCCGATCCCGCGTGCCGTTCCGCTCCGGATAATGTTAGGCGGCATCGGTTTCTTGCGGTGGCCGGAAGCCGAGTTGCGCGAATCCCTGTCTTCCTTCGGCAGTCAGTGCGAGAGCTCGTGAATGCGCGGTGCGCCGTAACCAACCGAGACCGAGAAAGCGCCTCAACAGCACGCATCCAAGCGCGCCCGCGAGATGCGGCCGGCGTTCAGTCCAATCGAGGCAGGCGCGGGCAAGAGGCCGGCGGTCTTTGGAATGCTCGGTCAGCTCGATGTCCAGTGCCTCCCGAAGCCAGGCTTTGCCAGTGGCAGAAAGCTCGTAAAGCCGCTCGTCCGCCCCAAGCCTGATCAACTCCTGCGCACCGAGGAAATCCGTGAAAGCGACCCCGAGCCGCCCGGCCAGATGATCATAGCAGGTTCGGGCATATCCCAGCCCATGGGCCCGCGATGGGCGGGTTCGTGGCTTGCTGGGCAAAGGGGTAAGCGTGGCTAGAGCTTCGACCGCCACTGCGACCGAGGCATTGGCCAGGCGGTAATACCGGTGCCGTCCGTTTTGGAAAACAGAGACGAAGCCAGACGCGCGCAACCGGGAAAGGTGGCCGCTCGCGGATTGGGGCGATACCCCGGCAGCGGTCGCGAGCTCGCCCGCAGGTAGGCTGATATCTTCCATCAATGCCATGACCATCGCGGCGCGTGCTGGGTCGGCCAGCAGTGCGGCAGCGGCTGCGACATTTGGTTGCGGCGTGATGCGGCTAGGGGCCATGTCATGCGACTCGACGAAGGAGAGACCAAAACTTTATGTGATTCTCAGCGGCGATGTTTCAGCTCCGGCTTAAGTGTTCGCCCCCTTGCCGAGTGACCATGGGCGTCCGGGAATCGGTGCAGCGGCGTCAACAACATAAGGGGCATTGGTTGCGATCCTTTTGGGGCCAGGTCGGCCCGGCGGCTCGCTCCCGAGTAGGCGCAACCGTGAAATACCCCGGCAGAAATTTGTTTTGATAGCGGTTTCGGTCCATCGTTTGGCCATTGCGGACCTGGGCACAACCTCGATTTTTGCCTCCTCGTTTTGCTATAGCGGGCGCGCCAACGACTGGAGGTGTCCCCCCTTTGAGTGGCCAGGGGACGAATCGGACCTGAAGGATCAGCGGGGGAGTGGGAGCGGCAGCGAGGCTCAGATCCGGTCGCCAGCCGAGCTTAGGGGCGATCTCCGAAGGGCTATACAGGAGACCAGGGCCGAGCTCGAACGCCTGGACCAGGTTTACGGCCGCATCGGCCATAACAAGCCGCCCGATGAGGAGCGGCTGGCCCCAATCAGTCAGCCAGATCGGGACCGAACCTTCAAGCTGCTCGAAAGTCAGGAGCAGCAGGCAAACTCGGCCAAACCCAATGAGTCCGAGGTCAAAGCCAGCACGTCAGCGCTGAAATCAGTGGCCAGTAATCTGTGGACTATTGCCAAGCGCAAACTTAACAAAGCGACCGATAAGATTGCCGAGAATATTGCGATAGCCTCGATACTAGCTGGTAAAGATGGTCCCGCCCTATACCAGTGGCTCCACGACACTGCCTCCAGTCTTTACCATAAGATTATGGCTGTTATCCAAACGGCCGAGATTTGGCTGAGGTCGATTCATCTCCCACCTTTGTAGCCGGAGAGACAAGGGCCGCAATTTAAACACATGACCGGGCGCGCTCCTGCCAAAGCGAAACCGCCAAAGACGGCCGAGTAGTCAGCTTTTGCCGGGCCCTTTGCGAGCGGCGCGAAAGCTCGCGTAGTCCTGGACGGCCTGACGCGCGGCATCCCGCAGCAAAGCCACATCATGCGGACCCACGACCATACGGTAGCCGCGTTCGAACAATTCTTGCCAGGAGGCGCCCGCGCTCGGAACTGTGCCCATCGGCTTGCCCGAACTCAGGATGATGTCCTCCGCCCGCTTGACGAAGCTGTTCAAGCCGGCCGATCGAGCCCGCTAGATCATTGACGCCGATAAACACGACATCGGCGCCTTCGACGGCACAGATCTGGGCTGCTTGCTCCACCGCCGCCGCGGATTCGATCTGCACCACAACGAGCATATTCGCGTTTGCCTTGGCGAGATATCCCGGCTCAAGTCCGTAAGTGGAAGCGCGAATAACCCCGGCGGCATAACCGCGAATTCCCTGCGGGGGATACCGGCAAGCGCGCACCGCTGCCGCGGCTTCCGCAGCGTTCTCCACCGAGGGAATCATTACCGATTCCGCCCCAGCATCGAGGAGACGCTTGAGCCAGACCGGATCGTTCCAGGGCGCGCGGACGATGCAGGGTGTGCCAGAGGACTCGGCGGCGCGGAGCGCAGCGGCTGCGTCGCCGATCGAAGCGAGGCCGTGCTCCTGGTCGATCACCAGGAAGTCGAACCCGACATGTCCGAGAATTTCTGCGTTGGTCGGGGAGCCGCTGCCAACCCAGGCGCCAAAAACGCTCTCCCCGGCTGCCAGCCGGGCCTTCAGGGTGTTGGGTCGGAACATAGCCGCATTTCCTATTGGGTTTGGGAGGATTAGTTAGGGCTCATAACGACCAGGGACGCGAAATCTATATGTCATAGCGACGTAAAGTCGGGCAAAAATTTCCCATGGTGACCGAGAGCGTTCTAGCTCTGCTTGTGAATAATACGGGGCCGCATAGCGCTGGCCCGCGATGGAAACCGGTCACGGGCTGACTGGAATTGCAAAGCAATTCCAGTGAAGCACCGATCCGCTCTCGCTTACATGGCCCCGATCAGAACGCGCTCGCCGGGACGCCAAATAACTCTTGGCCATAGGGCGGATATCCAGGCTATCACAACAATTCCGGCAAGCCCGGCGATCGTCACCAGAATCTCGGCAATGGCGCTGCTGTGCCACGCGAGCAACAGCCATCGCCCCAAGCCAGTCAGGAGGATACCGGCCGTGAACACGGGCAGCGATCGCTGGCCCAGCATGATCAGTATGCCGGCCCAGTTTCGCCGCATCCAAGGTGCATCCGCGCCCAAGTGGCGCCAGACTGTCCACGCAAATGCAAGCAGCGCGATAAGGCGACCTGGATCAACATCAAACTTATTTGACCCTCGCAGCAGCACCCGCAGCGGCAATCCAAGCTGGTCGTAGGTCATCCAGGGATCGCCGGAGCGTAACAAGGGATGTGCGGCGAGTCCGGCCGCCATCACACAATAGGCGAGTATGTCCAGCGGAAAGGGCGGAATTCGGCGGAGCACTCCCGCGTGCCGACAGCATAGGACGCCGAGCATAAACGTGAGCTGCCAGGCAACAGGGTTGAATCCATTCCCGGCGAAAACCGAGCTACCCGGGTGCATCGCGTGCGCGCCGGCCCACACGGTTGCGGATAGTGCTAATGTTGCTAAAGGCCGCTTTATCATCGGCAGGAGAACGGCGAACCAGCCTAGGAGCATGATATATAGCGGCAGAATCTCGAGGTGCTTCGGCCGGTCAATCAGAAGAACGAGGCGTAGGAGTCCCAATATGCTCAAGGGCTCACCGCCCCAGCCGAATGCGTCTTGCATCTCTTGCCAGCCGAACCGGCGGTGCAGCATCAAGGTCGCGGCGATTGACACGATCAGCAACAGGTTTGCCAAGTAGATCGTGCGCACCCGGCGCAGCACCGCTTTTGCAGTAGGCCACCACCCGAGCCGCTCGAGCTTACCGGTATAGGCCAGGGTTGCTGATATGCCGCTCAGGAAAACGAACACGTCGGCGGCATCACAAGCCGCGAAGCTGTGAAGGATAAGCTGGTCGAAAGTGTGGTCCAAGAATATGCAGCACAGACATATTCCGCGCACGAAATCAATTCTCGGGTCGCGCCGCTTGAGCAATTGCATGAAAGGCATAAATTTACCTCCGTGCGGCCTCGATCACCGGCCGCTATCTTATGCTTAAGAATCAGTCATTCAATCGTATGCTAGGTGACGGCTAAATCTGTTCGCGCAGCAATCGCTAATGTGGCGAAGCAATTCGCGTGCCCGTTGAAATTATGGCCGTTGCATGCGGAGTCCGGGCTCTCCGCTCGGATTAGCTGTAAGGGAATGCTGACAGGCAATTCCTGTAAGTCATGCTTATCATCGTGCACCACTGGGTGCGATCGCAGACCGGAGTTTTCAGACTTGTCTCGGACTGCGGAGCAAAATGGGACCCGGTGCTCCGCGAATTGGGACCCCGAGTCCGCCTCACGCCATCACGCTTTAGTCGAAATACGGCCGACCGACGCGACTGCTTGGGACCACCGTCCAATCCAGCCCCAGGGCAAAGGCTATTTATCTTTGTCCAGGAACGCTCGCCAGTTCCCTCAAACTACTAATGCCTGGCTAGCAACCAGCCGTGCATAAAGGCCCTCATATTCGAGCAGCTCCGCATGCGCGCCACGCTCCACCGCACGCCCATCGGCCATCACCACAACCAGATCAGCATCCCGCACCGTGGAGAGACGATGCGCCACCACAATCGTCGTGCGTCCATGCCGCAAGCGGGCGAGCGCCGCCTGCACCGCTGCTTCGCTCTCAGTGTCCAGCGCGCTGGTCGCCTCATCCAGCAGCAGAATGCGGGGATTGCGTAGCAGGGCCCGCGCGAGCGCGATGCGCTGCCTTTGCCCGCCCGAAAGGCGCTGGCCGCCGGGCCCGACGCGGGTCTCGTATCCATCAGGGAGGGCGGCAATGAACTCGGCCGCAGCCGCGGCCACGGCGGCCGCTTCAATGTCGGTCTCGGTCGCTTCGGGATGCCCCATCCGGATATTCGCAGCGATAGTATCATCGAACAATAACGTGTCCTGCCCCACATACGCGATCGCATCGCGTAGGCTAGCTAGCGTCACTTGACGTACGTCCGCCCGATCAACCAGCACCGCTCCCCCAGTCACGTCGTGAAGGCGCGGGATCAAAGCCAGAGCAGTGGATTTGCCGGCCCCAGAAGGGCCTACGAGCGCAACCGTCGCACCTGGCGCAGCCTCGAAGCTCAGTCCGTTGAGTCCAGCGCGGCCATCGGGATAGGCGAAGAAGACATTCCGGAAGATCACGTGGCCGCGGCCGGGTGGGAGCGGAATTGCGCGAGGGCCATCAATTATGCGGGGGCGTTCGTCGATTATCGAAAACACGCGGACAAGCCCGGCCAGCCCTTCCTGCACCGCGGCGTTCAGGGAGCCGAGAGCGCGAAGCGGGCGAGACGCAATGAGCAAAGCCGCCACGAAGCCGGTAAAATTACCAATCGTGTTGGTGCCGATCGCCGCCCGCCAGCCCGCGAACCCGATCACGGCAGCCACGGCGGCACCGCCGAGCACTTCGAGCACTGGGTCGACCCGGGCCCGGTTGCGAGCCATGCGCAGCAAGGCCCGGTAGAGCTCGCCGAAAGCCGCCTCGGCACGCTTCGTTTCGATGCCCTCCAGCCGATAAGCGCGGACCGTACGGGCCTGAGCAAAGCTCTCGTTCAGGAGCGCTGCCGTGTGCCCCATGCGCTCCTGCATTCCGCCGGAGGCCCGGCGAATGCGCTTGCCGAGCCGCTCGATCGGCAAGGCTGCGAGCGGGTAGAGCGCCGCCGCGATAACGCTGAGCACCCAGTCCAAATAAATCATCGAGGCGACCAGCCCGGTCACCGTAATGGCGTCCGCGACTCCGTTCACGGCGCGCGTGAGCGCCTCCCGGATCACCGTGGCATCCGTCGTGAAGCGGGCGGCGAACTGGGCAGGCGCTTCGCGCTCGAGCCTGGCCAAGTCAGCCTTC